>VFZO01000093.1 GCA_016871155.1 Acidobacteriota bacterium
CTGCGGCTTCGACAGGAGCGCGCGAATCAAGATCCAGGTGAAGAACTGGTGGAAAAAGAAGAAGAAGAACGACATGCCCATCCGGATGGCGAAATTGTCGACGTCGACCTTTATGGAAACGGAGGCCGCGAAGTAGCCGACCAGCGTTTTGACCATGCCGAAAATTCCAAGCGGATTGTCGGAAAGCGCGTCCTGCAGAAGTCCGATCGCTGCCCCGATGAGTGTGCCGCCAATGGGGTGCCGGCGCATTAGCGAGAAATAAACGGTAACGAGCAGCGGGAGTTCCAGATAGGTAAGGTGCCGGAAAAACAGCGGCACATAAACCTGAAAGGCAATCGCGGCCAGAGGAATAAAAACTAACCAGACTGCCCGGAACTTGGAGATCTTCCCAGGCCGGGGGCTATCGATCAGGATCTGGTTCGAGAGATCGGACATACGCTAGAGTTCCGGTTTCGGAGGCTCCGGTTTGGGTTCCTCCGGCTTCGGCTTTGCGGGAATCACCAGCGGGGCGACAGGGGGCCTCGACACTTGGTTCGGCTCCATATTGAAGTTGGGCAGCCGTCCGCCGGCATTCCCCAAGCGGACCCCTTGCAGTTCTCCGATGCGCTTGATTTTTTCGCGCATACGGTCGGCGTCGGTAGAGAGTTTCGGCAGGCTTCCGTCGGAGGGAACGGGGGCCTGGGTTTCGGAGACCTCGGCCGGCGCCATCAGCACGACCGTGCCTGAAGCGGGGCCATCGCCTTCGGGAATCGCCTGGTGTACGCCCTCGAGAACGATCAGCACCTCCTCCAACCCGCGGGAGAGTCCGGCCGGGTCGAGATAGATGTCCTTGAACGAGTTCCCTTGCTTGACGACACGTACTTGCCCAGCCGGGATGCCCTTGGCGAACACACGGTCGTCGCCGGAGGTGAAGAACCACTCGCCTTCCTCCACCTTGATTTCGTTCTGGACGTGATCGACCATGACCTGCGACCGGCCCAGGCCTTTCAACGTTCCAGGCACGCGATTCTTCTGCGAAATGACGCCCGCGGCAAAAGCGGGATCGGTGATCAACAACACTTGCGATGCGGCCGGATAGACGAAGGTGACTTTCCCTACGATGCCGTCCGGCGTGATGACGGCCATGCCGCGCATTACGCCGTCATTGGAACCGCGATCAACGAAGACAACCTTGGAGTTAGCCCCGGTGCCGGTTCCGATAATGCGCGCGGCGACGGTCCTGGCGCGCGTCTGCTGCTGGAACATGGCCAAGGCGCGAACACGGTCGGCGGTCGTCAACTCCGTCCGCAGGAACTGATTTTCCATCTTCATTCGATCGAGTTCCGACTTCAGCCGCTGGTTCTCGGTCTGCGCGTCGAACAGCAAAATGTATTTTTGCAAGAATCCGACTGAGGATCCGCGCATGGAGTCCAGCCCCTTAGCAAGCGGCGTGACGGCGGTGACAGTCACGGAGCGAAGAAGGCTGACATCCTCCTTCGTGCGAACCTGATAGGCCAACAGCACGAGCTGCGCGGCGATGACAATCACCAGGACAGCCAGGTTGCGATAGCGGTTCATCTGCATTCTCCAGCGATCCGAATACGGACCGCGTGGTTACTCGATAGCGATTCGGCGCAACAGCTTGAAGTCGGTGAGCATTTTGCCGGTACCGAGCACGACGCTGGCCAGCGGGTCCTCGGCGATCGACACGGGCAGACCGGTCTCCTCGCGAATGCGCTTATCTAAATTCTTGAGCATCGCGCCCCCGCCGGTCAAAACGATGCCGCGGTCGCTGATGTCTGCGGAGAGCTCCGGGGGGGTGCGCTCCAGGGCGACCCGAATCGCGTTCATGATCGTCGCGACGCATTCCGAGAGCGCCTCACGGATTTCGGAGTCGTCGATGGTAATCGTTCGCGGCACGCCTTCGATCAGGTTCCGGCCCTTGATCTCCATAGTCAGCGGCTTTTCCAGCGGGTAGGCCGAGCCGACGTTCATCTTGACCTGTTCGGCGGTCCGCTCACCGATCAGCAGGTTGTATTTGCGCTTCAGGTACTGCATGATGGCGTCGTCCATTTCGTTACCAGCCACCCGGACCGACCGGGAGTACACAATGCCGGAGAGCGAAATGACCGCGACATCGGTTGTGCCGCCGCCAATATCGACAACCATGTTGCCGCTCGGTTCAGTAATAGGCAAACCGGCGCCGATCGCGGCGACCATTGCCTGCTCGACCAGGTGGACTTCGGAGGCCTTGGCGCGATACGCCGAGTCTATGACGGCGCGCTTTTCCACCTGTGTGATCTCCGAAGGGACGCCGATGACGATACGCGGATGGACCAACATTTTGCGGCCGTGCGCCTTCTGGATGAAGTAGTTCAGCATGCGCTCGGTGACTTTAAAGTCGGCGATTACGCCATCCTTCATTGGGCGGATTGCGACGATGTTGCCGGGCGTGCGGCCGAGCATCTCCTTGGCTTCCTTGCCAACAGCTTCCACTTCGCCGTTCGTCTTGTTGATGGCGACAATGGACGGCTCGTTGACGACTATCCCTTTCCCCTTGGCGAAGACCAAAGTGTTGGCCGTGCCGAGGTCAATCGCGAGATCGGAGGAGAAGAGGCTGAAAAGAGAACGGAGATTCATTGAGGCGGCAAAAAGACGGATCGCCGCCGGGAAGCGGCGCCAGTGCGGGTCCTTTACCAAGCTAGCACGGAAGCAAGGAACTTGACGAGATTTGTGTAATTATTTCAGTCATTTGGGCCGCCGCGGTACTATGGAGGGGTTGTTGACGCGAAGACACTTCGTTACCGGTGGCTTGGTGGCGCTGGCCGGTTGCCGGCCTGAGAGAGGAAACGGATTCGAAGGCCACGCATTCGTGGCGAACGAAGAGGGTTCGGCGGTCGCGGCGGTGAACCTGACGGCCTTCGCGGTGACGCGCCACATTCGAGTCGACGGGCGGCCTACACGCGTAGTGGCTCACCCGGAAAAGAACGCCGTGTGGGCGATGACCGAGAGCCACATTCACGAGATCGACCCGGCAAAGCTGGAGTTCCGGCGGAAGATCGCCTTGCACGGAGCGGCGGTGGACATGCGGTTGGACCCGAAGGGCGAGTCGCTGTGGGTGTTGACGCGCGGTCAGAACCGGGCGACTCAGTTCCAGGTGGACGGTCTTTCGGAAACCGGCGCCGTAGCGCTTCCGGCCGAACCCGTGGCGTTCGATTTTGCGCGGCGAGAGGCACTGGGAGCCGCTGTTTTGAGCGACGGCGCGGCCGTGGTCTTCCGAACGAAAGGACCGGCGGCGAGCGCCACACGGTTGGCGCTGCCATATGCGGTGACGCTGGCAGCGTTCCGTTCGGATGGAAAACAGCTGATGGTTGCTGGCGGGGCGGCACGTCAGGCCTCGTTCCTGACGGTTCCCGATGGGCGGACGGTAGCGCATCTACCCTTGGCGATTGAACCCCGCGCGCTATCGGCGAAGCCGGACGGCGGGGAGATGTACCTGACCGGAGCGGGCCTGGACGCCGTGGTGGTGCTGTACCCGTACCTGGCCGAAGTGGGCGAGACGGTGTTGGCGGGCAAGGGGCCGGCGGCGATGGCGGCGGTGTCAATTCCGGAGCTGGCGTACCTGTTCGTAGCGAATCCGGAATCCGGCAACGTGACGATTCTCGACATTACGACGCACAAACTGGTGGGCGCAGTGTCGGTGGGTAAGGAGCCCGCTTTCCTGACCATCACGCCGGACAATCAGTACGCTCTCGTGTTGAACCGGGCGAGCGGCGATATGGGCGTGATCCGGGTGAAATCGGTGACTCGGAACCGCGGAAAGTCGGCCCCACTGTTCACGATGATTCCGGTGGGGTCGCGGCCGGTGGCCGCCGCGGTTCGCGGAGTGTGATACAACTGCGGGCGATGCGCCTCTTGTTTTTCCTTTCCTTAGTCCTGCCCTCCGCTTCCGGTCAAGCGATCGGCGTGGCGATGCTGATGCACGAGTCGAATTCGTTCAATTCCTCGCCCACCGAGCGCGCCGATTTCACGATCACGCCGGGCGGCTCGAAAAACTGGCGGGAGTTTTTCGCCGCGCAGAAGAATGAGGTGACCGGCGCGCTGGACGTGTTCGGGCCCGAGAAATCGGTACGCGTTGTCGAGGGACTTTACGCATCGGCTACTCCGAAGGGCGCGGTGTCGAAGGAGGCCTACGAGGGGCTGACGAAGGAACTGATCGCGTCGCTGCGCGCTGGCGGTAAGCTGGACGGAATCTTCCTGGCCCTGCACGGGGCGATGGTGGCCGAGACGTTTCCGCAGGCCGACGACGAGACGATGCGCCGCGTGCGGGAAGCGTTTCCAGGCATTCCGATCATCGTCACTCACGACTTTCACGCCAATGTTTCGCCGCGCTCGCTGAGTTATTGCACGGCCTTGATCTCGTACCAACAGACGCCGCACCTGGACACGCGGGAGCGCGGGCAGCGGGCGGCTCGAATTCTGCTGCGGACACTGCGCGGCGAGATCCGGCCGGTGCAATCCATCGTCAAACCGCCGATGGTATTTAACATCCTCTACCACAACACGTTTGCCGGAGTACTGCACCCGATCACCCAGGACTCGATCGCGCTGGAGAAGGCGAACCCGAAGATTCTTTCAGCCTCTGTGCTGGCGGGTTATCAGTACGCCGACGTGCCGTACATGGGGCCGTCGGTGGTTGTGGTGGCCGATGGGGACCGGGATTTGGCCGAGCGGGAGGCCAAGCGGCTGTCGGCCCGGCTCTGGGCCGTGCGCGACGAATTGAAGGTCAACGCGCCGGATCCGGCCACGGCGGTCCGCAATGCCATGCGGGCGGCGAAGTTCCCGGTGGCGTTGATGGACACGGGCGACAACATCGGCGGCGGCTCGGCTGGCGACTCGACGTTTTTACTGGACGAGTTGCTGAAGCAAAGGGCCGAGGGTTGGGTCTTTGTGGTCTACGACCCGGCGGCGGTGGATGCGGCGCTGAAAGCCGGCATTGGCGGCGCATTCGACATGGCCGTTGGAGGTAAGGTGGACAAACTGCACGGCAGACCGGTGCGGGTACGCGGCCGGGTCCGATCGTTCGACGATGGCGCGTACATCGAAACCGCGGTTCGGCACGGCGGCAATACTTTCTACGACATGGGGCTGACGGCGGTGATCGAAGCCGAGGGCTCTACGCGGACCATGAAGAACTATCTGGTACTGACGAAAGAGCGGTCCTCGCCAAATTCCATTCATCAGATCGTGCACCTCGGCATCTATCCGGAACGGCAGAAAATTCTGGTCGCCAAGGGCACCATCGCGCCGCGCGCGGCATACGAACCGGTATCAGCGGAGATCGTGCTGGTCGATTCGCCGGGCGCGACGGCGGTGAACCCCGCGCGGTTTACTTTCGAGCGGGTGCCGAAGGACCTGTTTGGGTTGCGGCCGTAAAGGCGCGCAATAGGTTCTCGCCCAAAAACTTGCGGATGCGGCGCTCGCTCCAGCCGCGTTTCTGCATGGCCACAGTGAGCTTGGGAAAGTCGCGCGCGTCGCGAATTCCGATGGGGAAGGTGGGCCCGCCGTCGAGGTCGGAGCCGAGCGCGACGTGGTCCTCGCCGGCGATCTGAATAGCGGCTTCCACGGGCTCCAGCCATTGGTCGATTGTGCAACGGACGGAATCCGGGGCGCCGGCTATGCCCATCATGGGGTGGTGATCCTTTACAAGCGCGTCCACCTCGAATATGCTCATCTCCTTTGGCTGTTTGGCGATGGCGGTTGTATCCCAGAAGGCGCGGCCGGTTTTTTGGGTGCGGTAGTCGAACATCGGCTTGTAATGAAACTCGCAGCCCGAGTGAAACCCGATGACGCCGCCTTTCGCGGCGAACTCCTTCAGCAGTTCGTCGGACATGGTGCGCGGGATGTTGTTGAAACGCTTCAGGCCGTGGTGCGTGGCCACTACAGGCTTTGAGGAGGTCTTGAGCACATCGCGAATGGTCTGCTCACTGGCGTGGGAGACGTTGATTAAAACGCCGAGGCGGTTCATCTCGGCCACCACCTTGCGGCCATGTTCGTTCAGTCCGCCAAACGGGCTCTTGGCACAGCAGGATTCGGCGAAATGATTGGCCCAGTTGTGGGCCGGCAACTGCATCACGCGCAGACCGGCGCGATGGAGTTCACGCAGGACTCCAAGGTCGCCATCGAGATCGAAGCCGCCCTCGAGATCGAGAACCGCGGCTATCCGGCCGGACTTCGCGATGCGAGTTACGCTGGCGCCGTCGTAGGCGATTGCGATTTTGTCCGGATGCGCGGCGATCTGGGTTTGGGCCAAATCGAGCAGCCGCAGGACGTGGCGGGTTTCGTGCCGCGCGGGGTAGTATTGCTCCTCGACGAAGAGCGAGAAAAACATCGCGTCGATGCCGCCTTCCTTGGCACGCGGCAGATCGACCTGCCCATCCTCGAAACGGTCGGCGATGGAACCGCCTTTGTAGAACTGGCGGTTGATCATGTGCACATGCCCGTCGAAGACGAAGGCTCGCTCATGGAGCGGCTGGGCGGCGAGTGCGATGGGAAGCAGGGCGAAGAGTTTCATGCGGTTTGAATGAAGGGGGCGGCGGGCGGGGCGTAGCGGACGGCTAGGCCCGGCGTATCGAGCGGCTTGCCCTGGCGCTTGGAATCGAACAGGTGCGCGAGGGTGCCGGATGTGAGGAGCGTGCGCTCGACTGGATACGGCGGCTTTCCGGTGAGGAACAGTTCCTCTATGTTGTGAACCAGGCCGTCAAAATGCGGAAGCGGGCGGGACTTCTCCGGCAGGCCGAACTTGAAAGCCTCGATTCGTCCATTCACACGGCCGGCGAAAGCCCAATTCGAAATAAGGCCGTTCAGCAGCAGGCAGGCGGCGTTGAGGCCGTCTTTGTAACGAATGCGGAATAGAACGGGCTTCCTGACAAGTTCGGTGCGCTCGCCGGAGTTGTGCGGCGTCACCTGGAGCGCCGCATCGAGCAGTTGCTTCTGCTCGCCGTCCAGGAGTTCCCACACGCGCGGACCTTCGACGAATTCGACACCAGAGACGCCGCTTTCACCGCCGGCGCGATTCTCGACGACACATTGGAGCGATTCGATGGTGTGGAACCCGTAGGCGTCGTTGTCGCCGTAGCCAAGCGCCAGGGCGCTTTCGAAGCGCTGGCCAGGTTTGGGCGCGAAGTGCGGCGCCCGGATGGTGAGAGGAATCGAAGAGCCGGCGAACCACGGGACCTTGAGCTTGGCGGAGCGGTCATAGAGTTGCTTGGCGCGCTCCCAGGAGTAGGAGAGGTGCTTGTCGAAGAAAGTGGGCAAGGCCCGGCCACGCTTCTCGTAGACGTCGAGAATCTGGGAGTAGAGCTCGTAGCGCGGATACTGCTTTTGGCCAACGTCGTTGTTGGGGTAGTTGCCGTGCTCGCCGATGAAACAGACCGCGTCGATATCCGGGCCGATGGCGGATTCGATGGACGAGTGAATCTGGAAGCCGTGACGGGCGGCGAGATCGGCGCCCATGTCGCGCTCATGGACCTGGTGCATGTAGAGGGTCTTCACATCGCATCGATTCGGATGCCAGCGGTTGTTGGGGGAACACCCAGCCATCAAGCGGCCAAGAATGACGTCGGCGTGAGAGAACCAGTAGTACGTGGTAACGATGGCGGCGACGCGAGGCCGCCGGCGGCTCTGGCCCAGCAACGGTGCGGAAAGAAGTGGAAAGAGTTGGCGGCGGCTCGGAAGCATGCTCATTACATGCTAGACTAGAAACGTCGCCGCCGCGCTTGGCGGCGTTTGTTTGTAGGGGCCGGAGAGATGGCCGAGCGGTTGAAGGCGCACGCTTGGAAAGCGTGTATACGGGAAACTGTATCGAGGGTTCGAATCCCTCTCTCTCCGCCATAACATTCTCGTTGGAGTTCGAGGTTTTGGTGCAATTGCATTCCGCGCGAAGCGGTCCGACTTCCAGCACGCGACCGCGTAAAATCGTCGTGTCGCCGCGTCCGGCATGAGCCGATTCAACGCCAGGCGCGACGCCTTCTTCCCACCGAACCCTCCGTCGCCATATACTTCTATAACCTTCCACGCGCAACGTTCCGAGTATTCGCTGAATTCCGTCAGCAGGCTTCGCAATGCTGGTCCGACGTAGAAGCTCTAGCAGAGAGGGGCCCTTCTCGTAATAAACTTACGTGACTTCCGAACATCTAACAACAGAGCAAAGGCACCACGTGCCCGCGATTGCGCCAGTTCTGTCAGACTGAAGATTCAAACATTTACGACCGTTCTTGTGACTTCGGAGTGTGCATGATTCCTACGGTTCAGGCCACGGTGTTCCACCGCTTCATGGCGACAGGCCGCACTTCGCCTGCCCTTTGCGGGTGTGAAGATGCGACCGGACAGTCTGTGGGCGAACAGGTTGTGAAGCTCCGGGGAGCCTTGGATCGGGGAGTGACCGGTTTGGCGTCGGAACTGGTGGCTTCACGCCTTGCTACCTACTTCGAAATCCCGGTGCCGGCTCCGGTGCTGGTGGCGGTCGATCAGGATTTCGCGGATTTGGTGGCGGCAACTCATCCGTCACACTCGAAGCGAATGCGCGACAGCGTTGGGTTAAATTTCGGATCACGCCAGCTAAACGACGTGATCACGTGGCCGGTGGACCGGGCGGTGCCGGACGCGATGTGGGCGACGGCTGTGTCAACGTTCGCGTTCGATGCCCTGATTCAGAACCCAGACCGGAGGTTCAGCCCGAATCCGAATTTATTCAGCCGGGGAGATCAAATCTTCCTGTACGATCATGAGCTTGCATTTTCGTTCATTGAGGAAATTCTTCCATCGGATAAACCTTGGCGGTTAGATGGGTGCAACTTCCTCTCCGAACACGTCTTCTTCAACCGCTTGCGCCGCAAGGACATCGATCTGACCGGATTCACGGAATTGCTTGCCGCCTTACCCCGAAAAGCACTCCCGGCAATCCTGACGGAAGTCCCGGCGGAGTGGAACAATGGTGGCTTGTCGAAGATCAACCGACATCTACTCTCCGTTGCCGGAGAATCGGCGAAGTTCGCCGATGAAATCAGAAAGAGGCTGGCATGAGAACCCCGTATACCTTCAGCGTCTTGCGCTACATCCACGATGCGGTGACACAGGAATTCATCAACATCGGGGTCGCCGTGTACTCCCAACAGGCGGGCTTCTTGCGGGCGATTTGCACCGCGCACTATTCGCGCGTGACCCACACCTTCACGAAGATCGACGGCAACCGATTCCGCCAACTCACCCGGTATGTCCAATCAGAGATAAATGCGATTGGTGAAACTTTGCCGGACATGCTTCCGTTTGAGCCGGTGCGCACCATCGACCAACTTCTGAATCGGGTGCTTCCACCCGATGACAGCTCCATTCAGTTTTCGAATCCGCCGGGTGCCGGGTTGTCCACAGACCTCGACAAGACACTGAGTGAGCTTTTTGATCGCTACGTTGAACGGTATGCCGTTCGTCCCGGCGCCGCCCGCCGGGACGACGAAGATGTCTGGCGCGTCTTCCGGGCACCACTGGAGCGGCGCCACGTCACCACCCACCTTGCGCCAAAGCGCATCATGGCATCCAGCTACGACTATGAGTTCGAGCGGGCGTGGAAGAACCGGATTTGGCATGTGTATGAACCCGTGTCCTTCGACATGATGGATGCCGGATCGATTTTGGAGAAGGCGAATCGTTGGGTGGGCCGGGCGACCAGCTTGAACGACAGCAGTGAGAGCTTCAAGATTCACATGCTGTTGGGAGAACCGCAAGACGAACGATTGCGCAGCGCGTTCGAGAAGGCGCAGAACATTTTGAACAAGATGCCGGGGCAGAAGGAGTTGGTGCGGGAGACCGAAGCCGATGCGTTTGCGGACGAACTGGCGCGGGAGATCGGTGAGCACGTGGAATAGCGGCTCATATAGTTGTGTCCACGAAGCTGGAATCTTGGCACGTTCATTCCATCTTTGCCGAAATTCTGACATTGACGCATCAACGGCTTGCGACGAACAAAGACTTGCTCAATGGCGGGAAGACCGAATCCCTCTCTCTCCGCCATCAAAAAGCGTTCACCGCTTCAACTCCTCATCCACCGGCACCCTATATCCCGTAACCAGCCGGTTCGTCTCGTTGGCCATCCCTACCACGGCCATCATCTCGGTGAACATCTCCGGCGTCATCCCTTTCTTTTCCGCCGCCGCGGTGTGGGTCGCAATGCAGTAGTCGCACCCGTTCGTTACGCTCACCGCGATGTAGAGCAGCTCCTTCATAACCGGGTCCAGCGCGCCCGGCCCCATGATTTCTTGAATGCTCTGCCATGTCCGCCTCATCGTGGCGGGATCGTTCGCCAGCGCTTTCCAAAAGTTGTTCACGCGGTCCGTCTTCCGCACCCGCATGATGTCGTCGAAAATCGCGCGGGCCTCGGGCGAGGCGTCGTCGTATTCAATCAGTTTCATGCCTGCATTATCCTTCGGCGCGAAGACGGTATCCTACACCGAGATGCGCCTGGCCCTTTTCCTCGGGATGCTGCTCGCCTTCATCCTCATCCCGTTCTTCCTTTTCGAGGATCACTTCAACGTGCTGGGCCAGCGGCTGCTCACGCAGCATCGCAACGCCTGGTGGCTCTCGCCCGCCATCGCCGCGCTCCTCGCCGCCGACGTTTTCCTTCCCGTCCCGTCCAGCATTCTCTCCACCGCCGCCGGCGTGCTGCTTGGCGTTCCGCTCGGCTTCCTGACGAACTTCGCCGGGATGACTCTGGGGTCGATCCTCGGTTTCGCCACAGGCGGCCCGGCCGCGCAGCGCACCCTTTCGTCCGGTGACAGGCTGCGTCTGGAGCGGCTCTGGTCGCGTTGGGGTCCGTGGACCCTCGTACTCACCAGACCCATCCCGGTTCTGGCCGAAGCCGCTGTGCTGTTCGCCGGAGCCTCCCGAATGCCGCGCGGCCGCTTTCTCCGTTTCTCAACCCTCGGCAATGCCGCGGTATCGTTGTTCTACGCCGTGGCCGGTTCGTATGCGGGCCGCTGGATATCATAGGAACACGATGCCCAAAGTGCTCATGATCGCCAGCGAAGCCGCTCCCTTCGCCAAGTCCGGTGGTCTCGCGGACGTACTCGGCGCACTGCCGGCCGCGCTGCGGCGCCAAGGTGTCGAAGCGAGTGTCGTCCTTCCGAAGTACCGTGGAGTGCACCCTGCCGGCATCGAAAAAATCTGGGATGATCTGCCCGTCTGGATCAATAACTTCGAGCACCACACGGCCATCTGGCTGCTGCGGCGGGACCAGGTCAACTTCTACTTCGTGGACGCTCCGTGGTTCTTCGATCGCGATGGATTTTACGCTTCCTATGGGAACGACTACGGAGACAATCACCTCCGCTTCGCCGTATTCTCCCTGGCCGCTCTGAGCATTGCCCGCCAAATCGAGCACCCCGATGTTATCCATTCGCACGATTGGCAAGCCGCGCTCGCACCTATCTACGCCCGCACCTGGTTCCCGGCGGACCCGGCGCTCAGCCACGTTAAACACGTCTTCACCATTCACAACCTCGGGTATCAAGGCCGCTTCGCCGGCGAAAGGCGCCATGAACTCGGTATCGACGATCGCACCTTCACTCCTGAGGGCGTCGAATACTTCGGCGACCTGAACCTCATGAAAGGCGGCATCGTCGCCGCGGACGCCGTTACCACCGTCAGCCCAACCTATGCCCGGGAAATCCAGACGGCGGAACACGGCTTCGGGCTGGATGGCCTGCTGCGCGCCCGTGCCTCGGTCCTCTCTGGAATCCTGAACGGCGTCGATTACAACGATTGGAATCCCGCTACCGACAAGCTCTTGCCGGCCAATTACGACCTCGCTAATCTTGGCGGCAAAGCGATCTGCCGGCGGGCGTTGCTGGAGGAAATGGGCTTTGGACCGGAGGTCTGGGATCGCCCGGTCATCGGTGTCGTCTCCCGATTCGCCGAACAAAAGGGTTTCGACCTTCTGCAGCCGATCGGCGACGCGGTAGTCGCCGAGGGCGTTACGCTTATCGCGCTCGGGAACGGCGAGCCGCATCAGGAATGGATCTTTCATAACCTCTCCGAACGGCACCACGGCAACGTCCGGGTTTGGCACGGGTACAACAACCGGTTGGCGCACCTCATCGAAGCCGGCGCGGATATGTTCCTGATGCCGAGCCGCTATGAACCTTGCGGACTGAATCAAATTTACTCGTTGAAATATGGGACACCGCCGATCGTCCGGGCCACCGGCGGCCTGGAAGACACAATCGACGAATCGACAGGCTTCAAATTCGGCGAGTACTCGCCGGAAGCGCTTCTGCATACCATCCGTTGGGCGCTGGTCAACTGGCGCGACCGGGAGGGCTGGCTCCAGCGCATGCGCCTGGGCATGGGAAAAGACTATTCGTGGGATCGTTCCGCGTGTGAATACGCGGCTCTATACCGGGGACTTCTCGGAACCTGAATCCTTTCGGCCTTCACGGCATCCAAAATCGGGGAGATAATAACAAAATGGCTGGTCAAAACACTCTTACCTTTACCGACGCCTCCTGGGACGCCGATGTCCTGCAGTCGGACAAACCCGTCCTTGTGGACTTCTGGGCAACCTGGTGCGGCCCTTGCCGCATGATCGCGCCGACGGTAGACGCGCTTGCCGACGAATATGCGGGCCGCGTAAAGATCGGCAAGCTGGACGTCGACTCGAACCCGGAAGCGCCCGGCCGCTACGGCGTTCGCGGCATCCCAACGCTGCTCGTGTTCAAGGGCGGGCAGGTTGTAGCCCAGAAAGTCGGCGCGGCGGGCAAGGCGGACCTGCAGGCGTTGATTGACGCGCACATCAGCTAAGTGCAATTTTTCGATTCGGAGAACGGGAGGCGCGGCAAACGCTTCCCGTTTTCTTTTGGGATCATGAATATTCATGCGAATCTCGGTTTTGGGCGCGGGCAACATGGGCGGTGCGTTGATCGGTGGAATTCTCAGCGCCGGCGCGGCCAAGCCGGAGGAGGTGTGGGCCACCAGCCGCACACCGGAGCGCGCCGCGGACCTTGCCTCGAAGTTTGGGATTCAAGCCACGGCCGGCGAGAATGCGAGCGCCGCGCGGGACGCCGAGATCATCGTTCTCGCGGTTAAGCCGGGCAACGTTCCGAAAGTGGTGCGTGAGATCCGGGATTCGCTGGACGAGACACAGATCCTCATTTCGCTCGCCGCCGCGCTGCCCATCTCGATCATTGAAGACGCGGCCGCCTGCCAGCTGCCCGTGTTCCGCGCCATGCCTAACATCCCGGTAGTCGCCGGCGAAGGTGCGATCGGCATATGCCACAACCGGATCGCACGGCCGGAGCATCGAGAAATTGTCGAGCGTATTTTCCGCGCCGTCGGGGTGGCCGTATGGGTCGACGAGGACCAGATGGACGCCGTCACCGCACTCTCGGGCTCCGGCCCGGCCTACATCTACATGGTGATCGAAGCGATGATGGCGGCAGGCGTAAAAATGGGGCTCTCGCGGGAAGTTTCGCTGCGCCTGTCGGAACAGACTGTGCTCGGCGCAGCCAAACACGCCAAGGAGTCAACCCTGCATCCCGCCATATTGCGGGATCAGGTGATCACGCCTGGCGGCACCACCATCGCCGCCATCCACGAATTGGAGCGCCACGGGCTGCGGTCGATGCTGATATCGGCCATTGAAACCGCCACCCATCACGCCGGACGCCGCACTGCCGCCCTTCTCGAAGAGATAAAACGACACGAATCATGAGCCAACACATTCTCTCCATCCACGCCCACCCCGATGACATGGAGATCCTGGCGGGTGGAACCATGGCCCTTCTGGCCGGACTCGGCCACCGAATCACGGTCGTTACCATGACGCCCGGCGACTGCGGCTCCGCCGAGCATTCGGCGGTCGAAATCGCGGCCATCCGCCGGCAGGAGGCCGCCAACGCCGCCGCGCTCATCGGCGCCGCCTACATCTGCGCGGAGTTTCGCGACCTCGCCATCTTCTCCGACGATCGTTCCCGCCGCCGCGTCGTTGAGCTGATCCGCACTGTCCGTCCAGACATTGTCGTCACCTCCGCGCCTACCGATTATCACTGCGACCACGAAGCCACCAGCGCGCTGGTTCGCGACGCCTGCTTCGCCGTCTCGGCTCCCAACTATCTCACCGGCCCAGCCAAACCCCTGAATCGTATCCCCCACCTCTACTTTATGGATTCCGTCGAAGGGTCCGATCGCGACGGCAATCCCGTGCAGCCGCACTTCGGAGTCAACGTGGAGGCAAAGCTAGACATAAAGCGGGAGATGCTCGCCGCCCACGCCAGCCAGCGCAACTGGTTGTTACGCCAGCACGGCATGGACGACTATCTACGCACCATGGAGGAATGGACGCGCAAGAGAGGCGCTACATACGGCGTGCCGCTCGCCGAATGCTTTCGGCAATACACCTACCATCCGTACCCGGACTCTCCGCTCCTGCAGGAACTGCTCGGCGCGGCGCTACTTCGCTAACGCGATCTCTTCGACGATCTTCAGTAGCAGCGCCGTCCCCTCGCGCAGTGTGGTTAGCCGGATCCTCTCGTCGTTGCCATGCGCGCGCCCCGGCTTATCGTCGCGCCGGAATACCGGCACTCCGTAAACCGCCATGCCTTTCGCCCGCAAAAACGCACCGTCGGTGGCGCCGCGCGACATATAAGGAATCACCGCGGCCTTCTTGGCCGTCGACAGAAACACGCGCTCCATCGCTTTATACAGATCCGTCGTCAACGAGCTCGGCTCGGTTGCCGGCATCACCTGCCCAGGCTCGGGAAGAATCTCGATCAAAGGATCGTTGATCAGCTTGCGAAACCGCTCGTAGACCTCTTCTTTCGTTTCGCCGGGCAGCCGCCGGACATCGAGTTGCGCTTCCGCCTGGTTTGGAATCACGTTCACTTTCATGCCGGCGCGCAGCATCGTCGGAGACACGGTCGTGCGCAGTTGCGCATCCAACTCCGGGTCGCGATCCCCAATCTCGTTCGCGGTCTCGAACATCGTACGGTCGCTCTCGAGCTTGGGCAGCAACGGCTGCATCCAGCGGTACTCATCCAGCTTGGCCAATTCGCGAAAATAACGGCGTGTCGTCGTATTCATCTGCACGGGCATGTACGCCTTAACGAGCTTCGAAATCGCGTCGGAAAGATGCGCCACGGCATTATCCTTCCTTGGCAGGGAACCGTGCCCCGCCGACCCGCGCGCCACCAGGATGACCCGCGTCGGCACTTTCTCCGAAGTTTGTACCTGAAACACGTCCGTTCCGTCCGGCGTCAACTCGCGCGCCCCGGCTTCGTTCAACGCGAACTCCGCGTCGATCTTCGGCCATGCGTTCTGTATCAGCCATTGGATTTCGGTCGAACCCGCCTCCTCGTCCGCTTCGCACAGGAAAATCACATCGCGATTCAGCCGCCCCCCGCGCTTTTTCAATTCGACAAGCACGGACATTTCCGCCGCCAGCAGAGCCTTGGTATCCACGGCCCCGCGCCCATAAACGAAACCATCCTTCTGAAATGCTTCAAAAGCGGGCACCGTCCAGAGTCTCGGCTCAATGGGCACAACATCGCTGTGCGCCATCATCAGCAACGGACGCTTCGAACCGTCCCCGCCCAGCCGCGCGATTACATTCAAACGGTTGGGATCTCCGCCGAGCACCTCGCTCCGAATCCCCACTTTCTCAAGCTCGGACTCGATGTAGCGCGCTACCAACGTCTCATTCCCCGGTGGATTGGACGTGTTCAGCTTCAACAGCGCCACAAGGTATCGCTGCGCACGATCCTCCGGGGTCTCCGCGCCCAGCAGGAACGTCCCCGCAACCAGCAGAATCAGCCTCATTTGTCGATTATCGCGCTAGAGTAGTAGGAACGCATGTTGTTTCGCTTGTTGACCGCGGTAGCGGTCGCTGCCGCTCAGGAGCCGCCCAAGAAACAGATCGTGGTTGTAACGGGCGCTTTTGAATCGATCCCGCTCGAGGAGTCCGAGCGTTCCGTGCGCGCGATTCCAGCGCGTGCACTCGCCCCGGTCGCAGGCACGATTTCGGATCTTCTCAACTTGGACGCTTCGCTCGACCTTCGCGAACGGGCGCCCGGCGCCATTCAGAGCGGCCTCTCCATTCGCGGCGGCAGTTTCGGCCAGACCCTCGTGTTGTGGAACGGCATGCGGCTGAATAGCGTGCAGTCCGCGAACCTCAATATGGACGTACCCATTCCGCTCGACGCGCTGTATCAGGTGGAAGTTCTGAAGGGCTCCGGATCCACCCTGTACGGCTCGGACGCCTCGGCGGGCGTCGTCAATTTCATCACGAAAGCTCCGGAAAGCCCGGAAGTCCGCCTGCGAACGGGGCTTGGCAACTGGGGCACCCAACAGCAACGCGCGTCGCTCGCCTTCGCAAACAAGTCCATCGCGCAGCATCTGTCGATACAACGCGATTTCTCTACCGGTTTCGCCGAGAATCGCGACTTCCGCAACCTCTCGGCCGCGTCCATCACGAATTGGAAGCGCACGGAAATTTCGATGGCTCTGAACGATCGTCCTTTCGGCGCCGACCGCTTTTACGGTAACTTCAACTCCTGGGAGCGTACTAAGAACTGGTTCGCGGGACTGCGCCAGGGGCTCGACCGCAAGACGGACCTGCACTTCGCCTACCGCCGCCACACCGATCTGTTCGTTCTGTATCGCGACCGCCCTCAAGTGTTCACGAACCGGCACATCGCCGAAAGTTATCAGGTCCAACTCCGCCGCCGCGAGGAACTGACCACCACCTCCAACCTCCACTACGGCGTCGAGGGCCTGCACGATTCCATCAATAGTTCGAACCTCGGCGTTCATTCGCGCAGCCGCGCCGCCGCATACATCTCCTATGACGTCCGCGCCCTGAACCGTTTCTCCTTCACCGCCGGCGCGCGAGAAGAGGTGTATCGAAACGTGCAGCAGCAGTTCAACCCCACGGCGGCCGCCGGTGTCTGGATCAACGGCCATTTGAAACTGCGGGCATCCGCCTCGCGCGCATTCCGCCTGCCGAGCTATACCGATCTCTATTACCGCGATCCCGCGAATATCGGCAATCCGCTGCTCCGTCCGGAGAGTGCCTGGAGTTACGAAGGCGGTCTCGATTGGAATGCGGCCGGCCGGTGGCGAGGTGCGGTGAATGTCTTCCAGCGCCGGGAACGGGATGGGATCGACTACGTCCGTTCGAGCCCGGCCAGCATCTGGCGAGCCACAAATTTTCAGAGGCTGAACTTTACCGGTGTCGAATTGAGCGCCGGCACCAACATCCGCCGGCACCTTCTGGAGTTTTCCTACACGGCGCTGAACGGCGCACAGTCCATTCTCGGTACGTTGCAATCGAAGTATGTGTTCAACTATCCGCGTCACTCCGGCCTGTTCGCCTGGCAGGCGTCAGTGAAGGACGTAAGCGTGCGCACCCGCGTCGGCGCACTGGAGCGGTTGGGCCGCAACCCATACGCCGTCTGGGACATCTTCTCTTCATGGAGCCGGGGACCGGTCCGTCCGTACCTGCAATGGACCAACATCACCTCAAGCCGCTACGAAGAACTAATTGGCGTCCCCATGCCCGGCCGCGGCTTCGTGGGCGGCGTCGAGTTCGTTTGGGCCAAGAGCCGATAGGGATACAATGAAAGCGGTGTTTCGCGCCCTCCTCGCCTGCTTCTGCGCAGTCTCATCGCTCCACGCGCAAACCGGTCAGCTTGACTCGAGCCCGGCGCTTTTTAGCGTGATGGCCGCGTTGAACGCCGCCGGCTACGACGTCGACGCGCAGTCGCCGAACAACCACCCTCTCCGCGCCGCCGTCACCCAGCACCTCAAAGGGAAAAACCTCGCCACCGTCGCGGAGATTAAGGATTTCCTCGAAAAACGGCGGATGAACGGAAAAAATCTTGAGCTCAGCCGGTTCATCTCTTTCGCTCTTTCGGTCGAATCACCGCCCACGTTCAAACACAAGTTCCAGCCGCATGAGATGCCGCCGGATATCGTTCCGCTGGAGGGCTTCGACGCGTTGATGGTCCGCTTCCATAAGGAGGCCGATATCGACACGATCTGGAAACAGGTGCAGGGCCACGTTGACAAGGTACTGGCGGGTTACCAGGAATCGTTCATCAAGACCATCACCGAAGTCAATGGCTATCTTAGGAATCCCACCAGCGGGTATGTCGGCCGGCGATTCCAGATCTTTATCGAGTTGCTCGGCCCGCCGAATCACATTCAAACACGGGAATACAAAGACGACTACTACATCGTCTTAACACCGTCGCCCGAGCCGCCGCTGGACTACCTTCGCTACGCATACATTCGTTACCTGCTCGATCCGCTTTCCTTCAAGTACGCCGCAAATCTGGAGAAGAAGAAGCCGTTGATCGATCTGGCGCAGGCCGCCCCGGCGCTGGAAGAGTATTACAAGAACGATTTTCAACTCCTCACCACCGCGTCCCTGGCCAAGGCGGTGGAAGCCCGGCTCCGCAAGGACCCAGCCCTGGCGGCGCAGGCTTTGAAGGAAGGGTTCATCCTAACGCCGTACTTCGATGAGGCGCTCGGCATCTATGAAAAACAGGAGGTCGCGATGCGTCTGTACTATGCGGAAATGATCGATGCGATCGACCTCCGCAAGGAAGACAAGCGCCTGCAAACCGTTGAATTCATTACCACACGGCCAGTGCGCTCGGTTAAGGTCGCGCCGGTGGAACGGGAAGTCCAGCCAACGGGCGTCTTCAAGACCCTTGAAGACGCGGAAGACCTGTATCGGGCCAAGAAATGGGCCGAGGCCAAAACGGTGTTCCTTCGCGCTTTGCAGGAGTCCGGCGAGAAGCCGCTCCATGCCAAGGCCTACTATGGCCTGGCCCGTATCGCTGTGCAGCAGCGCGACCCGGAACTGGCCGTGAAACTCTTCGAAAAAGTTCTCGATCTCAATCCTGAAGGCTCCGTCCGATCTTTGAGTCATGTCAACCTCGGGCACCTTTGGGTCATCGCCGGCGAGCCGGAGAAAGCAGTCGAGCAGTACAAGGCGGCGCTCACCGTGCCGGGCATTTCGCCAGCCGCGAAAGCGGCCGCCGAAAAAGGCTTGAAAGAACAGACCATCAAGGAGAAATAATGCGCAATACGCTCTCAATCATTTTCGCTTCGGCCGCCCTGCTGGCCCAGGGCCCGCAACCCAAGTCCCAGAAGGAGCTCGATGCGATCAACCTCATGTTCCAGGCTGCGGACAACGACGCTCGCATCAAGGCGGCCAACGAGTTGATCACCAAATTTGCGGATACGCAATTCAAGCCCCTCGCACTCTACATGCTGACAACCGCCTACTACGACAAGAAGGACTTCACGAACACCGTCATCCAGGGTGAGCGTTGCGTGGACGCCGACGGAAAGAGCGCGTTCGGCGCCCACTGCCGCGTCATGATCGCCACCTCCCTTGTCTCCACCACCAAGGAATTCGACTTCGACAAAGAAGAAAAGCTAGGCAAGGTCGACAAGCTGGCGAAGGAAGCCATTGAAGTCGCCAAGGCCGCGCCGAAGTTCAATCCGAACCTGACGGACGAACAATGGGATCAGGCAAAGAAGGGCTACATCGGGGAAGCGTTTGTCGCGCTCGGCATGGCGGGACAGGTCCGCAAGAACTGGAACGCCGCTATCGACGCCTACAAATCCGCCGCGGAAAACGATCCCGGCAACTCACCGACTTTCGTCCGGCTCGGCATCGCTCAGGCCAGCGCCGGCAAACTCGATGACGCGATCGCCACGTTCGACAAACTGCTGGCCATGCCGAACCTGGATGCCGCGGTCGCCAGTATCGGCAAGGCCGAAAAGGAAAAGGCGGTCAAGGCAAAGGGAGCCAAGTAATCTGCCCCCGCGCGGTGCGGATCTCGACGCTCTTGAGGCCCGGCTCGGTTATCCGTTCCGGGACAGGACGCTCCTAGTCCGCGCCGTCACCCACAAGTCCCACCCGGCGGAGGCGTGTTCCCCGGAACCGGCCCCGAAATCCCCCGAGGCCGACAACGAGCAGATGGAGTTCCTAGGCGACGCAATCCTGGGTTTCGTAGTCAGTGAAGCGCTGTTCGCCAGTTTCCCCTCCTACCCGGAGGGGAAACTTTCGAAGCTCAAGTCCTGGCTTGTCAGCGCGTCGCATCTGCACTCGGTCGCCGAGAAGCTCGTCCTTGGCGATGCCCTCCTGCTGGGCAAGGGAGAGGAAATGAGCGGCGGCCGGGCAAAAAAGGCGATTTTGTCGAACGCCGTCGAAGCGCTGCTGGCGGCTGTGTACCTGGATGGCGGCCAAGACGCCGCCCGCGCCTTCGTTCACCGCTTCGTTCTCCCGGATACAAGCAACGGCATCGACGCAGCCTATCCGGATACTGTCGCCGATTTCAAGAGCGCTCTCCAGGAGCGCGCCCAAGCCCTGAACCTGCCCCAGCCCAAGTACCAAATCGTAGAGGAACGCGGCCCCGAGCACGCCAAGACATTTACCGTCGAAGTCCGTGTCGGCAAGGCGCTCACCGCATCGGCCGAAGGGGTTTCCAAAAAAGACGCCGGCCAGCGAGCGGCCGAAAAACTCCTCTTCCACCTCCCCTCCCCCTAAGATTCTCTTCCCCTTCTCCGATGAGTCTTACATACCATGTTCGCCATCATCGGCATCGTTGTTGTCATCGGTTCGGTCGTCGGGGGCTACGTCCTGTCCCACGGCAATCTGAAGGTCCTTGTCCAGCCCTACGAAATGCTGATCATTCTGGGCGCGGCGCTCGGCACGTTGTTCATTGCCAACCCGCTTCCCGTGATCATTGGCGTATTCAAGGGCGCTCTGGGAATTTTCAAGGGCTCCCCGTACAACAAGGCGTTCTATCTCGAACAGCTCAAGATGCTCAATGATGTCTTCAACTACGCCAGGAAGAACGGCCTGGTGAAACTGGAAGCCGACGTCGAAGAACCGGACAAGAGCCAGCTGTTCTCCAAATATCCCAAATTCATCAAGGACCATCACGCCGTACATTTTGTGTGCGACACGTTGCGGATGAGCATCTCCGGCGGCGTCGGCCACTTTGAAATTGACCAGATGATGGAACTCGACATGGAGATCCATCACCACGAGAGCAACGTCCCCGTCACAGCGCTTACCACGGTTTCCGACGCCTTGCCCGGCCTCGGCATTGTCGCCGCAGTGCTCGGAATCGTGATCACGATGGGTGCGCTCGGCGGCCCCCCAGAAGAGATCGGCCACCACGTCGCCGCTTCCCTCGTTGGGACGTTCCTCGGAATTCTGATGTCCTACGGATTTTTCGGACCCATCGCCGGCAGCATGTCCAAATCCAACGACGCCACCAAGGAGTACTACAATTTCCTGCGCGTCGGACTCATTAGTTTCATCCGCGGCGCGGCGCCCATTCTGGCCGTCGAGTTCGCCCGCCGGTCCATCCCCGCCCACGAGCGCCCTACTTTCAAGGAGATGGAAAAGACCTGTAAGGGCGGCGGGGGTGCCTAATGGCTGACGAGCACGCCAAAGAACAGCCGATCATCGTTATCAAGAAGATTAGCGGCCATGGCGGGCACCATGGCGGTGCCTGGAAAGTCGCCTACGCCGACTTCGTCACCGCGATGATGGCGCTATTCATGGTGCTGTGGCTTCTAAACGCCAGCCAGGAGACGCAAAAAGCAATCGGCGGCTACTTCCAGGATCCCGAGGGCAACGGAAAACTAATCGGATCAGATATGGCCGGCGCCGGAGGCGAATCGATCGACTTGGCGGCCAAGGACATGGAGAAGCTGAAAGAGAAGATCTCGCAGTCGCTCAAGGAGTCCTCGAAGTTCAAGGAACTGGAAGACAAAATAGTCATGGTTGTAACGGGCGAAGGTCTGCGTATCGAACTTCTGGAGTCCGACACCGGCACCTTTTTTGAGTCCGGCAGCCCGGTTCCCACCGCACAGGCGACTGAGATCATTGGAAAGCTGGCGCAAGAGGCCGGTAAGCTGCCGAACAAACTGACGATTGAGGGCCATACGGACTCCAAACGCTTCGCCGGAGACTACAGCAACTGGGAACTTTCGGCCGACCGGGCTAATACGGCCCGGAGGATTATGCAGGTCCACGGCGTTCGCGAGGATCAATGTATTCAGATCCGCGGTTTTGCCGATCAGACCCTCCGCAAAAAAGAGGACCCGAGCGATCCGTCCAACCGGCGTATCTCGATTATTATTCACCACTTGGAAGGCCCCAAGAAAAAACCGGCTGACAAGGCGGCCAAAGCCGAGGGCGGCCATGGTGAGGAGAAGAAAGCGGACGCGCACGGGGAAGAGAAAAAGGCCGATTCCAAAGGCGACAGCCACGGTGCAGAGAAAAAGGCCGATTCCCACGGCGACAGCCACGGTGCGGAGAAGAAGCCGGCAGCCCATTAGCCGGCCAAAACCCTTAGGACCAAAACGTTACCTCCAACATCCGTTCTACGTAGCAATTTGTCTTGCACCCGAACCAAGGCGATGGTAGTCTAAGGGCACGTGGAGTGATTTAGGCAACCGTTCGTATCGAATTCTTGCCTGCTACTTGCAACCACGGAAAAAAGTGCTAAAGGTCGACGTGTGTACCGGGACGTACCTCTCAGTTCCCTACCTATACCGTTTGCCCGCAACAAGGAGAGTGGTATGTCGGTTCTGCTATCTTCGCCCATTGAGGGTGAACTCGTTCTAGTGCGCGTGCGA
>VFZO01000094.1 GCA_016871155.1 Acidobacteriota bacterium
TCCATACCTGGTACCCAGGCCAGCCTAGAATCTTCGTGAACTCGTGTTCTCGCAATCCCGCGAGTTTAGCTCACCCGTTCACATTCCTGCGCAGAGCCAAAAAATGATAGCGTAGATGCCGATGCGCCTATTTATCTCACTTCTGCTCTCGCTCTCATTTCTCGCCGCTCAGGATTTCCGCGCAACGTTGCAGGGCGTAGTCAGCGACCCAAGCCAAGCCGCCGTCGCTAAGGCCTCCGTGACGCTCCGCAACACCGGCACGAACGTGGAACGCTCCATGGAAACCGGCGACGACGGCTTCTACGCGTTTCAGTTTCTGCCCCCCGGCACCTATGCGCTCACTGTGAAGGCCGCCGGTTTCAAGACCGTCCTCCACGAGGGCATTTTGCTGAATCTCTCGCAGGTGCTCCGCGAAGATATCGGGCTGACGCTCGGCGAGAACACGCAGATTCTCGAGGTGCGGGCCGCCGTGTCCACAGTGGAAGCCGACTCTACCGCGCTCGGCACCGCCATCCGGCAGGAGGTTCGCGACAACCTGCCGCTGAAGGGCCGCAGCTCCCTCTTCATGTTCACGTTGACGCCCGGCGTCGTGAACAACCGCTACGGTGAAGACACCCGCCCGAACGACACAATCACCAATGTGCTTTTCTCCGCCAACGGGGGGCCGGTGGCCGCCACCGACGTTTTCGTCGACGGTGTGGCGAACACGATTAACGTAAACCGCGGCGTGAACATCTCGCAGTGGGTCCCGGCCGTCGATTCCATCGGTGAATTCAAGCTGGAGGTTGGCACCGTACCCGCCGAGTATGGCCGTTCCGGCGGTTCGGTCACGAATATTGTTATCAAGTCCGGCACCAACAACTTTCATGGCAGCGCATACGAATTCTTCCGCAATGCCGCGCTCGACGCCAATCAGTTCTTCAGCCGCGGCCAGGGCCGGCCGCTTGCCAAGTATGGATCCAACACCTTCGGCGCCGCCGCCGGCGGTCCCGTGTGGTTCCCGAAACTCTACAACGGCAAGAACCGGACGTTCTGGTTCGCCAACTACGAGGGCTCCAAGGAAGGCAACGCGATCGACCGCACCGACTCCGTTCCAACCGCCCGCATGCGCAGCGGCGATTTCGGCGAACTCCCGCAGGTGATCTACGATCCGTTCTCCGTCGCGAACATCGACGGCGCGCCCACGCGCATGCCTTTCGCCAACAAGATCATACCCGCCAACCGGCAGGACCCCGTCGGACGGTCGCTCATGGCTTTCTATCCGGCGGCCAACCGGGCGCCCAACGCCGCGCAGCCTTGGGTGCAGAACTTCCAGTTTTCCGGCAAATGGCCGCGCGACTACAATATGTTCGCCGCCAAAGTCGACCACCAGTTCTCTCAGCGCTACACCACCTTCTTTCGCTTGAACTATGGCACCGCACTGCTTGTCTTCCCGCATCAGTTCGACGGCATTGCCACTGACGGCCGCAATATCGTCAACCGCCCGCATTTCGGCCTCTCTTGGGGAAATACATTCCTTTTGAGTCCGCGAACGACCTTCGACGTCCGCACCGGTTTCGCCCGCGCCAAGGAACGCAACCGCCCGTGGTCCGATGGCTTCGACCTCACCTCCATCGGCTTCTCCCAGCAGTACAACAACCTGGTGCAGGCGCGCTCATTCCCGATCATTCGCGCGCAGGGCTTCCAGAATCTCGCCGGCTCCGGCTTCGTCGAGGACCCGGGGAACACCTATACGCTGCAGTCGAATCTGACGCAGCAGCGCGGCAAGCATCTAATCAAGACCGGCGCCGACTTGCGCCTCCTCTACGGCAACTTTTTCCGCAACCTCAACGGGCCCGGCACCTTCAGCTTCACCAACGCCTGGTCCAACGGCCCGCGAGCCGATACGCCCGTCGCGACCTCCGGCTTCCCCATCGCATCGCTGCTGTTGGGGATGCCCTCCGCCGGCTCCATCGATCTCAACACCGGCGTTTCGATTCTCAACAAATACTACGGTTTCTTCGTGCAGGACGACTTTCGCGTAACCTCGCGCCTGACGCTGAATCTTGGCCTCCGCTACGAATACGAAACGCCTCGCACGGAACGCTACAATCGCGCCACGCGCGGCTTCGACCGTACGGCCCAAAGCCCCCTGCGCGTGGGCGGCCTCGACCTCCGCGGCGGCCTGCTCTATGCCGGCACCGGCGGCCTGCCCCGCGGCATCTATGAGCCGGACCGCAATAACTTCGCGCCTCGCATCGGCTTCGCATTTACCATCACGCCACGCACCGTTTTCCGCGGCGGCTATGCGCTGCACTATGTGCCCATCGTCGGCTCGGTGGATCCCGTCGGCTTCTCCGTCAACACACCGATGGTGGTGAGCGAGAACGGAATCGATCCCAAGGACCGCCTTTCGAACCCCTTCCCTGGCGGCTTTCTGCGGCCCGTTGGCAATGCGCAAGGCCTTGGCACGCTGGTAGGCCAGAACATCTCGTTCATCGAACCCGGCGACCGTACGCCCCGGTACCACACCTGGAACGTCAACCTGCAGCGCGAAGTCTTTTCCCGGGCCATTCTGCAAGCCGGCTACATCGGCGGCCGGGGCATCGGGCTGACCAGCGAAGTCTCCATCGGCAACAACATCACCGAGAACTTGAATCAGGTCGATCCACGCTTCCTGAGCGAAGGACGCAACCTCCTCGCGGTCGTCAACAATCCGTTCTTCGGCGCCATCGCCTCCGGCCCGCTGGCCGGCCGCACCGTGCAGCGGCAGCAGTTGCTGCGGCCCTATCCGCAGTTCTCCAATATCACCCGGAATCTGCCGGCCTTCGGCTCCACCACTTACCACTCTCTGCAAATGAAGTTCGAAACGCGGAGCTGGAAAGGCCTCACGTCGATCATCTCCTACACGTTCTCGAAGAACCTGGGCGACATCAGCCCGTTCCAGAACAACTACAACCGGCGCATTGAGCGAGCGCCCGCCGCCTTCGATGTGCCGCAGCGCCTCACCACAACGGTCAGTTGGGATGTCCCCATCGGCCGCGGCCGCGCCCTTGGCAAGGAGATGCACCGGGCGTTGGATCTTGCCGTGGGCGGATGGAACATTGCCATGTTCAATACCTTCCAGTCCGGCTTCCCGCTCAGCTTTGGCGTGAACCAGAACACGCTGTTCCTGGCGGGAACGGGCGGCCAGCGGCCGAACGTTACTGGCGATCCGCTGGCCGGCGTCAGCGGTTCCATCGTCAGCCGGCTGGATCGCTTTTTCAACACCGCCGCCTTCGCCCAACCCGCCGATTTCACCTTCGGCAACGCGCCGGCCCGCGCGTCCTGGCTGCGCAATCCGGGAATGAATAACTGGAACCTCACGTTGACCAAGACCTTCACGCTCACCGAAGGCTTCCGTCTCAACCTCCGTGCTTCATCGTTCAATCTGATGAATCAGCCGGTCTTCGCCGGACCGAACACCACGCTCGGCGTCGCCCAGTTCGGCCGCATCTTCAACCAGGCCAACATCAGCCGGCAGAGCGAGGTCGTGCTGAAGCTCCAGTTCTGATACAAAAGAGTCATCGCCATGCCGAAAAACACCTCCTCCCGCCGCTCCTTCTTTTTCTATGGCCCGTTGTTGGCCGGGGCGGTGCCCGCCGCGGGGTACGGCTCGGCCGCGTCGCTAAAGATGCTCGGCTATAAGTCGCCGAACGAAAAGCTGAACATCGCTGCGATCGGCTCCGGCGGCAAGGGAGCCAGCGACATCGCGGGCTGCGCGACCGAGAACATCGTCGCACTCTGCGACGTGGATTCCAAGCGCGCCGAGCGGACCTTTAAGCAGTACGAGAAAGCGCCGAAATACACGGACTTCCGCAAGATGCTCGACAAGGAAGACCGCAATATCGACGCCGTCATCGTCGCCACGCCGGATCACATGCACGGGATCGCTTCCATGGCCGCGATGGAGCGCGGCAAGGGCGTCTACTGTCAAAAACCCTTAACGCGGACGATCTGGGAGGCCCGGGCGCTCGTCAATGCCGCAGCCAAGTATCGCGTGGCCACCCAGATGGGCAACCAGGGGTACTCCAACGAAGGCACCCGCCAATGCGCGGAGATGATCTGGTCCGGCGAGATCGGCGCAGTCAAGGAAGTGCACGCTTGGACGAATCGGCCATTGTGGCCGCAGGGTGTCTCCGAACCGCCGAAGGAAGAGAAAGTTCCCGATACGCTGGATTGGGATCTGTGGCTCGGTGTCGCCGCCTCGCGGCCGTACGCCCCGGCCTACCTGCCGTTCAACTGGCGCGGCTGGTACGATTTCGGCTGCGGCGCTTTGGGCGATATGGCTTGCCATATTCTCGGCGCCCCGAACATGGCGCTGCAACTGGGCGCTCCAACGTCGGTCGAGTGCATTAAGAAGGAAGGTACCAGCAACCTCACCTTCCCAAAACGCTCCGTTACCAGATTCGAATTTCCCGCGCGCGGCACCATGCCCGCCGTCACGGTCATCTGGTACGACGGCTGCCAGGAGGCGCCCTTCCGGCCCGAGGGCCTGGACGCCGAAGAAATCCTCGGCGACCTGCCGCGCCAACCGCAGCGCAACGCCGCGGCGCCGCCGAAACCGTCTGCCACCGATGCCAACGGCCGCCTGGACGCCAATGTCAGCCGCATGGCCGGCAGAGGTTCGAACGGCAGCCTGTTTATCGGCGAGAAGGGCCTCATCACCACCGGTACCTACGGCGAAGGAACCCGCCTTTTGCCCGCCGCGAAGATGAAGGACCACGAGATGCCGCCGCAGTTTCTGACACGCTCGCCCGGCCACTATCGCGATTGGATTCGCGCCTGCAAGGGCGGCGAGCGCGCCTGTTCGGACTTCTCCATCGCCGGTCCGTTCACCGAGTGGATTCTCCTGGGCGCCATCGCCATGCGGTTCGAAGGCAAGCTCGAATGGGACAGCGCGAAGATGCGCGTCACCAACAACGCCGCCGCCAACGAATTCATCAAACCCAAACTGCGCAAGGGCTGGACGATCGGCTAATCGACCCGCAGCGAAGCCTGCGGATCGATCGTGCAGGCCCGCCGGGCTGGAAGGAACACTGCGGCCGTCGCGGCGGCAAGACCTGCCAGCGCCGTGATGGCATAGGCGGCAAGATCCAGCAGATCGACCGAAATGTCGATCTCTGAACGCAGATATTGCAACAGTCCGGCCGCTAAAATTACGCCGAACACAGCACCTATCAAGCCCAGGCGGGCGGCCCAGCCGCACAGGAATCGAATCACGTCGGTCGAGGCCGCTCCAAGCGCGATGCGAATTCCTATCTCCTTCCGCCGCAGGCTGACGAAGTACGCCATGACACTGTAGATCCCCGTCATCGTTAACAAAATCGAGATCGCGCCGAGAAGCGTGGCAAGCCACGCGACGGCCTGCTGCGGATAGGTCTCCCAATCGGTGACTTCGCTCAACCCGACAATCCAGGCGCCATGCTGCCCCGCCGCGGTCCGCGGCAACACGGCATTCAACAGACGGCGCGTCTCGGCGCCGCTCCCGCGTCCGCGGACGGCGACGCCGGTGCCGGGCCGCAGCGTATCCGCCAGGAACACCGCGGGCCGCGGGCCGCCATCCTTGAGCTTGACGACGAAGTCCTGCACCACGCCCACCACCTGCACATGCGAGTTCGTGGCGGAATTCAACTCGACCGTCTTCCCCAACGGATCCTGGCCCGGCCACAACGCCCTCGCCATCCCCTCGGTAATCACGGCAACAGGCAGGCGCCGGGCGCTTTCCGCCAGGCTGAAGGTGCGGCCCTTCACCAGGCGGAGTCCGAGCAAGTCGAAGATGTTGCCGTCGCCGTACAGAGCGTAAGCGAAGGACCCATTGGCAAGCACGGACTGCGACTCGGAGACCGGACGGCCGGTGACGGCGGCAGTCTCCACCCAGGGTTCGCGCCCGAGCACATCGAATAGCGCCCTGGCATCGTCGAGACTCTCGGTCCGGATTCGAAAGGCGCGCGTGACGTCGTAGCCGCGCTCGACGTTCGTCAGGCGTTTGATTCCTCGCAGCAGCAACCCCGAGGAGGCCACCATGGAAACGCACAGCGCCACCTGGGCCACAATCAGGCCGTTGCGGACCATTCCCCCTTGCAGGCCGCCCAGCTCGTTGCGAAGCGCCGCTCGCGTCGCCAGCGCCGCGGGCGCCAGCGCGAACAGGCCCGTCGTCAAGCAGGCGATCAGGAGCATGTACACGGCGATGTGCGAATCCGGCGACAGATCCGGAACGCGCATTCGATTCAGCAGCGTGGGCGGTGCGGTGCTGAACACAAGATCGGTAAAGATGCCGAGCGCAAACCGCGAGACCGCATACCCGAACGCCGCCGCCAGAACGGAGAGCATCAGCCCTTCGGTAAGCAGTTGGCGGACCACTCGTCCGCGGCTGGCGCCCAGGGCGAAGCGGGTGCCGAACTCCCGCATGCGCGCGGCCGCGCGCGCGAGCAGAATATTCGCCGCGTTCGCGCATGGCGCCAGCATGGTCAGGCCGAAGGCCACCAGCAGCGGTATCGAAAACGACAGCGCCGTCCAGGTGACCGAAACTTCGAGCGGCACGATGTTCACGAAATCGGTTTTCCGATACTCCGGACGGCTCGCCGTCATTCGCCGCGACTGCGCGTAGACCGCCTGCGCCGCCTGCTTTTCGCTGAACCCAGGCCGCAAACGGCCAACGATTCCGAGCACCTCAAAGCTCTCCGCGCCAGCCAGCCGGCTCCAGGTGCGTGCCGAGACATAGACGTCCGGTTCCCCGATTCCATACCGCGCGTACTGCGGCGGAATCATCATCACGGTCCCAACCGCCACGCCGCCAAACGACTCCTGCGCGACGCCGGCGACCTCGAAGGTCTTTCCGTTCAACTCCAGCGTCCGCCCGGCGATCTTCGGATCGCCGCCAAAACGCGTCTGCCACGTGCGGTAGTTCAATACAAGCACCTGGCCCTCGTCCTCCGGTGTCAGCACCCGGCCAAGCGCCGGAGCGACTCCCAGCATCGAGAAGAAGTTAGGACTGACAAGTGCGACCCGGGCCGACTGGCCGGAAAGCCCGGAAGCGGCCAACGTGCTCGCCGCCACCTCGGAGAAGGGCGCGGCCGTCGCCGCGAACGCCTCGAACTCCTGCCAGTTGAATGAAACGAAGTCCTTGCGGCGGTTCAGCAACTCCACCGAAACCAGGGTG
The DNA here is from genome assembly GCA_016871155.1 of Acidobacteriota bacterium. Taxonomy (GTDB): domain Bacteria; phylum Acidobacteriota; class Terriglobia; order Bryobacterales; family Bryobacteraceae. The sequence goes on from VFZO01000094.1 coordinate 7,181, forward strand.
GACGGGTCCCTCACTATCAGCGGTTTCAGCAGGTAGGCGTTGAAGAGGGTGAAGAACGCGCTGTTCAACCCGAGCCCGAGACCCAACGTCAAAACGATCGTCGCGACGAAGCCGGGACTTTTCCAGAGCATCCGAATCGCTTGGCGCACATCCTGCGGAAATGCCGCGAGCCAGGAGCGCAGCCGGTCCCAGTTCGTCTCGCCGGGCATGCGGTCGCTGACCATGGGCTCGTGCGGGCCGCTGCGCAGAAGGTCGTTCCACTCCCGTTGAAAGTTCTCGCGAGCCACGGTCGTACCTTCGGCGGAGATTTCATAGCGATCCACCGCGCCCTCCTCGGCGATGGTGAAATGCAACGGCACGAGTCCCCAGTTCTGCAAGCGGGCGTGGCGCAGCCGGTACCACACCAGAGCCTCGAACAACAGCAGCAGCAAGGTGCCCGCCGGGTTCGTGGCGGCTCCAAAGACAAACCACGCCACGATCAGCAGGACGGGCGTGGCGGCCACGTAAAGGGAAATCGTGAGCAGCAGAGGGCGCTTCGCCGCGCGATGTTCGCACGTGAACGAAAGGATCCGCCAGTCTCGAAACAACCGTTCGAATGCGATCGCCCCGAGGCCGGTGGCCGCCGCCGCCCAAGCGGCGCCTGTCATCGGACCTCCCAGTTTGGTGACCAGCAGACCGCCAATCAACGCCACGGGCCCGATGCCGAACGCGAAGACGAACTTCTCGACCGCGCGCATCCACGCCGTCCGGCCTTCGCGTTCCGTCAGCCCGAAAATCCAGTTCGCCCGCAACTCCGCGGGAAGGACAAACAGGTAGCGCATGCCGCCCACTGTAATCAGCATCAGCGCCAGCGGGTAGACCGAGTACATCAGCCGGTCGACCTCGTGTGCGGACGCGCCGGCCGGCATCGTTGCGATCGACTTCGCCAGCCAGGCCAGCGACAGGCCGAGAAAAACGAGAATCGTCAAGCGATGCTGCCGGCTCCGGCGCAGCGTTGCCAGGAAGAAGGAGAGCACCGCCTGCTCACGCGGGTCGCGCGCAAGAAACGCCCCAAAATCGTACGAACGGCGGCCAGGAGGCAGCGGCGATTCGATCACCAGCCGGCGATAGCGATGGAAGCTGACCAGGAAGAGCAGAACGGAGGCCGCCGGCGCGGCCAACGCCAGCCAAAGCGGCGGCTGCTGCGGGAACCACAGATGTCCGCGCGACATCGCCACCGGGAAGCCGGCCAGGGAAGCCGCCGCAATAATCGCCTGGGACCAGACCATCGCTCGCTCAAACCATCGCGCCGGCAGCGAATTGAGCAGCAGACCCTGAAAGCCGGTCAGCCCGAAGAAGGCGATGGCGCTCGCTTTGCAAATGAGTCCCAGCGGAAACGTCCCGGTGAAGGCGAAGAGAACGGCGGCGGCCGGGAGGGGCAGCGCGAGCAGGTAGATTGCGAATACGAGAAACAGCGAAACAGCCTTCGCCTGAAAGAGGTCGGCGCCGGAAACGGGCATGCCGGCCAGCGCCAGGTAGTCCCGCAAGGATGGATAAATCGACTGCCACAGCACCGCGATCAGGACGCCGCAAAGACACGCGCCCATCGCCGCCAGGGAGTTGCCGTCGTTGATCGCCTCCAACGGGATGCGTGCCTGCAAGCCCAACTCTTCCAGCTTTTTGTACTTGAACCCGAACAGCGCGAAGAGCAGCATCCAGCTCGACAATGCCGCGCCGATTATGGGGGCGGCGGCCGCCGCGTTGCCGCCCAGCGAGGGCAGAAAATGCCGGACCAGCTCAATGCGCCGGTCTTGGGTCTCGCCGCACCAGATCGAGAATTTTTCCAGCGATCGCATCTCCGTCCTCCGTCTGAGTCAGTGCGGCAAAAACGCCCTCCAACGATCCCTGGGCCATCAACGAGCGCAAATTCTCCACCGAATCGTGCGCCGCCACCTGCCCTTTGTTGAGGATCAGAACCGATGTCGCCACCTTCTCCACAACCTCCAGCACATGCGAGCTATACAAAACCATCTTTCCGCGCTGTGCCAGCCCCTTCAAAAGCGATCGCAGCACCAGGGCGGCATTCACATCCAGGCCGGAAAACGGCTCATCGAGAATCAACAGCTCCGGATCGTGCAGCAGCGACGAGGACAGTAGAATCTTCTGCCGCATGCCTTTGGAATAAGACGCCAGGAATGCGTACCGGTCCTCCCAGAGTCCGAACAGCCGCAGCAGTTCCTCGATCCGGTACTCCAACTCCGCGCGCTTCAGCCCGCGCAAACGGCCGGCAAGTTGAAGGTACTCAAAACCGGACAAATGCGGATAGAGATGAGCCTCCTCGGCCACGTAGCCCAGCCGGGACTGAAAGCCGCGCATATCGTCGGCGGTGTTCGCGCCGTGGAACCGGATCTCGCCGGCCGACGGTTCGATCAGGCCCGTCAACATCTTCACCGTTGTGCTCTTGCCGGCGCCGTTCGCACCGATATAACCCAGGACTTCGCCGGGACGGATCGAAAAGCTGACGTTAGTTACCGCGGCCACCCCCCGGTAGCGTTTGGAGAGGCCACGCACTTCGAGCATGGACCATTGGACACCGGGCGGGAGTGCGAAGTTCCCCCCTCGTTAAGGGATTCTAGTGCGCCCGGTTCCCCGCAATCCACGTCTGCTCCACCGAACGCGTATTCTGAATCCCCTCCAACGGGTTCTTCCCCAGTACGACGAAGTCCGCCCACTTGCCTTTCTCCACCGTGCCCAGGTTCTTCGACTCGCCCAGGAACTCGGCGGAGTGCTTCGTCGCCGCCACCAGAATCTGCATGGGCGTCAACCCGGCGTCGGCTAGAAACTCCATCTCCAGGTGTTCGAAGTAGCCGGGAAACCGCGCGGGCGGGCCCGTATCGGTTCCAAAACCGAACTTCACCCCGGAATCCACCAACTTCTTGATGTTCTTCTTCGCGATTTCGATGAACTCATTCTGATACCGGGGCCAGGCCGGATCCGCCGCGGCGCTGCGCTTCTGGTACGCGTCGCTCTGAATCGTCTTGCGGTCCTCGGGATCGACCGAGCGGACAAACCAAGGATCGTTGGACCACGACGCACCCTTTGCGTAGGTGAACACCGAATACTCGCGCGTCAGCGTCGTGGCCGCCATCCAGGCGTTATTCTTCTTCATCAGCCGCACCAACTCATCGTCCACCGGTGCGTCGCGCACCGAATGCGCCACGCCATACAGCCCGGCGGCCACCAGTTTCTTCGCATCGTCCAGGTAGAACAGGTGCGCCGAGCTGCGCAGCCCGTGCTTCTTCCCTTCGCGAATGATCGCCGCCGTCAATTCGTGCGGAATCTTCTTTTCCTTGCCCAGATGGTCGTCCACCCACATCTTCAACATGTCAACCTTGCGGCCCGCCTCTGTCTTCACGGCGTCGATCACCTGCTGCTCGGTCTCCACCTCGTACGGCACGCCCTTCATGCCGGGCGCCGCCGTCGGATAGCCGTTCTTGCCGGTGAAGCCGCGGCCCGCCGTGTAGATCCGCGTCAACGACGGCCGTCCCGCCCTCTGTTCGGCGCGCATATCAAAGATCAGCGGCTGATCGCTGCCCATGCTCAATACACCGGTCACGCCGTTCGACGCATAAGTCTTGAGCTGCTCGTTTACGTTGTCCCGGGTAAAATTCTTCGGGTCTTGCACCATCCGCCTGGTGTTGCCCAGGTGGCAATGCAGATTCAGAATTCCGGGGATGACGTATTTCCCGCTCAACGTCGAAACCTCGGCGCCCGCCGGCTTCTTCATCTTCGAGGCCGGGCCAACCCACGCGATCCGCCCATCGGTGACGATCATCGCGCTGTCCGGCGTGGCGCCTTTTCCGGTTCCGTCGATCAGCGTGAACCCTGTGAACACGCGCGTTTCGGCGAATAGCGCCGGTAGCAGTAGGAGGAGTGCGGCTCGTATCATCGCTTGGAAATTTTATCAGAGCGCCTATGGAACGAGAATGTGGTCTGCAGGATATGCCGGTTGGCGGGGTTTCGCAGGAAGATCCTGTCGAAGGCGTACTGCAAATCCACATCCACTCTCGGCGACCCCGCGAAACGAACGCCCGCCCGGTAGCGGCTGCGCTGGTGGCCCGCCGGCTCGACGAACTCTTCGATTCCGGCGTAGGGCCGCACCCGCGCCCGGTACTCCGTCTGGAACCCAAACCGGTAGCGAGTGTACGCTGGCGCCGGCGTTCCGAAGATGTGGTCCACCTGGAACCGGGGAGTATGTAGCAGCCGGGGCGTCGAAAAGGGACGGCTGATCGAGTAAAAAAACCGCTGCTGCGGGGTCCACTCGCCGTCGCCCTTCAGCCGCTGGCTGAAGAATCCCCCCGCTGCGATCCAATCCTTTCGAAGCGTATAGCTCCCATAGATCGAACCACGCAGCAGTTGAGGCTCCGTAAATCTCTCGGCCAGCCGGAAATGGACCAGCGCGTTCAACTCCCGGCGGCCGTCGTCGTGCAACGAAACGTCCACCACGTGCCAGGACGTAAAACGCAACGATTGGCACGGCGTCGAGAGACCGCCCAGCATAGCCAAGACCAGAAGTCTCATTCCCCGTCGCGGAGCGGGTCCTTCTTATGTTTTGGCTTCTTCAAACGAGGATCGGTGACCAGCACGCGCGCCGGCTTCACTTGGCCAACGACCTTGCGAGCCACACGCCGGGCTGTCTTTCCCGCATCGGGCGCGGAGGGCTTTTTCTTTCCAGGCACAGCTCCTTGTATAATACTCTTATTCCGTAAGGAGGCCATATGAGATCACTTGGGCCAATGGAGCTCGTTCTAATTCTGGGCATCGCCTTGCTGCTGTTCGGCGGCAAGAAACTTCCCGACCTGGCGAAGGGCTTAGGCGAAGGCATCAAGAACTTCAAGAACGCGCTCAAGGAAGAAAAGCAGCAGGCCGAGGAAAAGAAGCAGGCATAGGCTTCCGCTGGACGCCCGCAATTTGGGCGGAAAGAATCGGTTCCATTTCAACAAACGGCAAACCCCGCTGATGCGAATCGGCGGGGTTTGCGTTTTTGGATCGAAACGAAAAGGGAAGAGCTACTTCTTCTTCGACGGCGGGACGATCGCGTCCTTCACGGCCTTGGCCACTCGGAACTTTACGACCTTCTTGGCCGGGATCTTGATCGCGGCGCCGGTCGCCGGATTGCGGCCCATGCGAGCCTTGCGCTCCTGGCGGACCAGACGGCCGAGGCCAGGCAGAACGAACACCCCGTTCTTCTTGGTTTCTTTGATTGCGATGTCGCCATAAGCGGCGATAAGAGCTTTCGCCTGCTTGTTCGATACTCCCTCGACCGCGTCGGCCAGGGCTTTTACGAGTTGAGTCTGCGTCATTCGTGCGGCAGCCATGTTGTACTCCTTGTTAAACTGATTCTCCCGTGGGTTTTGCGCATTCCGGGCCAAACCATTTTGTGCTCAAAATGTTTCAACGCGCAATCGCAGTATCGATGATAAGGTAGCGGAAGCGCCGCTGTAAAGAGGAAAGATGCGAAATACGGCCATTTTTCGATGTTTTTTTGCGCCGCAGGCCTCCAAAGGGCCATTTGACAGGGGTTTCACCGGGGTCCTGGTGCGGCTTGAGACCGGTTTGGGGCCGTTGACACTCGAGATTGACACCCGCTCCGCGCCCGTTACCGCGGCAAATTTCCTCAACTACGTCGATGCCGGCTCCTACGAGGGAGGCCAGTTTCATCGCACCGTCCGCCCGGATAACCAGCCCTCGGACGCCATCCGCATCGGCGTAATCCAAGGCTCCAAGCGTGCCGGCGCTCCGTCATTCGGTCCGATTCCCCTGGAACGCACCTCGCAAACCGGCCTCCGCCACCTGGACGGCGTTCTCTCGATGGCCCGGACCACGCCGGACACTGCCACCGATCAGTTCTTCATTTGCGCCGGCGACCAGCCGGAGCTCGACTTCGCTGGCCGCCGCAATCCCGATGGGCAGGGCTTCGCCGCCTTCGGCCGGCTGGTCGAAGGATGGCTCGTTCTGAAACGTATTCAAATGGCCGAAGCCGCCGGTCAGTCGCTCAACCCGCCGGTGGCCATCGTCCGTGCCCGCCGCCTGTAGGCAAGCCACCCCACGAGAACGAAACAAACCAGCAGCGGGACCAGCAGTGTGACGATACCCGCGTTCAGCGCCCGCGCCCGCCCGGCGTTCTGCGCCTCGGCGTTCCGGAAACACATCACACACTGGGCCAGAAGCGGAGTCACTGCAGGAATCCGATCACCGTCAACGCGACGCACAGGGCGAGAAACAGCAACGCCCACACCAGTGGCCTGGGCCGGAATTCGCGCAGGTGCATGAACCACCACGCGATCATCCCCGCCTTGACCAGCGACAATCCCACCAGCAGCGCCAGCATCACCGCCGGCCCCGCGTTCACGCGCAACAGCGCCACTTCCACCAGCGTCAGCGCAATCAGCGCCAGCCAGACCTTCATCCCCGCACCGCCATCAGGTACACCAGCGGAAACACGAACATCCAGACCAGGTCCACGAAATGCCAATAAATGCCGCCCGTCTCTACATCCTCGGCCGCAAACTTGCCGCGCGCCACGCCTGTCGCCAGCGCCGAAAGGTACAGCGTGCCCGCCGCGACGTGCGCCATGTGCAAGCCGGTGATGCCGAAAAACACGGAGCCGAATAGCGTCGACGGCGAGACGCCATCGTGCAGCAGATGCCGCCATTCGGTCAGATGCAGCGCGATAAACGCCACGCCGCCCAGGATCGTCGCCGCCAGCCAGCGCGCGGCCGCGCGGCGATCCGTCTTTCGCATCGCCTCCACCGCCCAGACCATCGTCAGGCTCGACGTGAGCAGCACCAGCGTCATCGCCGTCGAAAAAACGATCGCCGGATGCAGCGTAAACGGCCGGGGCCACTCCGGATTCGCCATGCGCAGCGCCGTGTAGACTGCCAGCAACGCTGCGAACGTCATCACGTCGCTAACCACGAACAGCCACATGCCCAAGACCTTCATGTCCACACCCCAAGCAGCGCCAGCACGTAGATCCACAGCCCGCCCGCAAAGTGCCAGAACAGCCGCGCGCTTCTTCCATGGAGCAGCAGCGCGCAAGCGCCCGCCGCCGCATGCGCCGCGTGCGCCCCCACAAACACCGAACGGAACGCCTGGTCCACTTGGGCGATGTGCAACGAGCCAAGGTAGAAAAGCTGCGATGCGGTCAGCGCGGCCCCGGCCGCCGCGGCGCTTCGCGTGAATCCGCGTTCCACCGCCCAACTGGCCGCCAAAGCCAGCGGTGCGGACGCCCACAACCATACCGGCAGCGGCGTATCGCCGAAGTCTCCGCCCGCCCGCCGGGCCACCAGCGCGCTTGTGAACGCCGCGAACAACATCGTGCTCGCGACGATCAGCAGCGTCTGTCCGGTGCGGGCTGCATTAGTCATCGCGCCACTCCCGCGTCCCGGCGCCCCACACATCGCCCCGCGCCTCGGCGCCGTTCCGCTTGGACCGGAAATAGTTGTAAAGGAACAGCAGTTGCACCGCCGCCAGGAAATACGCCGCGTGCGTCATGCCTTTGTGCAGGGGCAGCAGCGACTGCAGAAACTCGTACTCTTTAAAGTCCGGGTAGCGCCGGGGATTGCCTGCAATGCCCGCGAAGTGCATCGGCACGAACAGCGCGTACACGCCTGCGAACGTCAGGTAGAAATGGACTTTCCCCAACGTCTCGTTCATCGTCCGTCCGTACATCCTCGGGAACCAGTAATGCAGTGCCGCGAAGATCGCGAAGATCGCCGCCACGCCCATGATCAGGTGAAAATGCGCCACGACGAAATAGGTGTCGTGGAAGTACAAATCCAGACCCGGCTGCCCCAGCACCAGTCCCGTAATGCCGCCCGTGATGAATAACGAAACGAACCCGAGCGCATAGTGCATCGCCGCCGTGAATCGCAGCCGCCCGCCCCAAATCGTCGCGATCCAGTTGAACGTTTTGATAGCGCTCGGAACTCCGATCGCCAGGGTCAGCACGCTGAACGCGATCGTCGAGTATGGGTTGATACCGCTGATAAACATGTGGTGGCCCCACACCAGAAAGCCAAGCCCGCCGATCGCCAGCAGCGCGTACGCCATGGCCCTGTAGCCAAACACCTTCTTGCCGCTGAATGTCGACAGGACCGTACTCACCACCCCCATACCCGGCAGAATCGCGATGTAGACCTCCGGGTGACCGAAGAACCAGAACAGATGTTGAAACAGAATGGGTGATCCGCCGGAGCGCGGCTCCACACGGTCGTTCACAATCAATCCTCCCGGCACGAAAAACGCCGTGTTCAGATTGCGGTCCAGCAGCAGCAGGATGCCTCCGGCCAGCAGCACGCCGAAAGCGAAGAGGCTGATCAGCGCCGTCACGAACCACGCCCACGCCGTAAGCGGCATGTCGAAGTAGCCCATGTCCGGCGCGCGCAGTTCAATCACCGTAGTGATGAAATTGATCGCGGCCATCAGGCTCGCCGCGCAGAACAGGGCGATCGAGACGAGCCACAAGTCCTGCCCCAGCCCCTGTCCCGGTCCGGTGATTTTCCCTAATCCCGACAGCGGTGGATACGCCGTCCAGCCCGATAGCGGCGCGCCGCCTTCCACCACGAACGCCATTAGCAGCACGGCGAACGAAAGGGCCGTTGTCCAGAACGACAGCATGTTCAACACCGGAAACGCCATGTCGTGGGCACCGATCTGCGGCGGCAGGAAACAGTTGCCGAAACCGCTCTGCGGCGCCGTCGTGAGTACGAAGAACACCATGATCGTTCCGTGCATCGTCATCAGGCTTAGGTACAGCTCCGGCGTCATCACGCCACCCGGCGCGCCCTCCGGCCAGAGCGCCTGAAACAGCGGAACCTTTGTGTCCGGGTACACCAGATGGAATCGCATCAGCAGGGACAGCACCATCCCCATCAGCACCGCGAACAGCGATAACCCGATGTACTGTTTGCCGATCACTTTGTGATCCGTCGAGAACCACTTCATCGGCTCTGTTGCTCCCGCAGCCACGCCTCAAACTCCCCGGCTCCCATCACCACCAGCGCGCTCCGCATCTGATGATGCCCCAGGCCGCACAGTTCACTGCAGGGAATCTCGTACCGGCCCGTTTTTTCCGCCTGAAATCGCAGCGGGATCGTCATTCCTGGCACCACGTCCTGCTTGATTCGCAGCTCTCGCACGAAGAAGTTGTGAATCACGTCGCGGCTCTTTAACCGCAATTCCACCGCCCGCCCCGCCGGTACATGCAGCAGCGCCGTTACGATATCGTCCGACTTCGCGTCCACCACGCCGAACGGGTTTCCGCCGGCATCGTCGATGCTTTTTACCTCCACGGCGGAAAACACGCCGTCGGGTCCGGCATACCGGTACGACCAGGCGAATTGTTTGGCCAGCACCTCCACGCGCAGCGGGTTCGGCGCCCCTTGCAGGTGAACCGCCGCCCAGATGCCTTGCCCAGCGATTGCCAACCCGAGAAACGCCACCGCCGTCACCGACGTCCAGACCAGTTCCAACCGGTGGTTGCCCGCCGTCGCGCTCGGTGTCTGCCCGCGATCGCGAAACCGGAATACTGCGAACGCCAGCAATCCCTGGGCTGCGGCGAAAAGCACGCCAATCACCCAGAGCGTCACATGCAGTTGCGCGTCGTAGGCGCGCGCATGCGCGGAGATCGCCTCCGGCAGCCACCAGCGCGGCTGCACGAACAGCAGAACGCAGGCGGTGGCCAACGACGCGATCGCAATCGCCAGGTGCATTCGCTTACGCTACCCCTGCCCTTGGCAGCCGGATCGTGAAGATCGCCCCGTGCGTTTCGCCGTTTTCGGCCATCACATCGCCGCCGTTCCCGGTCACGATCGCGTGCACGATATGCAAACCCAGCCCCCTCCGCCCCCGGGAGCGCTTCGTCGTGATGTCGGCTTCAAACACATTCGGCAGTATCGACGCCGCGATCCCCGGGCCGTTGTCCGCCACCGTCAGTGTCGTCGCCGTCTCCGTCTGCGAGGCGCGGATTACAACTTCCACGCCATCCGGCGCCGCCTGCGCCGCGTTCAGGAACAGATTCACAAACACGCGTTCCCACGCCGCCGCCGATCCCGGCAGTTGGATCCCGCCCTCAATCTCGCGCCGCGGCGTAATCGAATTGCCCCGCGTGAACGTCAACACGTCGCCCGCGTGCTGCACGGCGTTGTCCAAAATCTCACCCAGATCGCCGGATTCCGCCAGCGTACCTTCCAGGCTGTCCACAATGCGCTCGCCGCGCCGGACGTTCCGCCGGATGGTGCCCGCCAGCTTCGTCCACTTGGCGTCGGCCGACAAAACATCGGCCGCCTCCAGCAGCGTCGCGAAGACGTTGTTTAAATCGTGCGCCAGCCCGGCGACTGTGAGTTCCGATTCGCCCTTCATTGCCGAATGGCATCTAGCGTAGCGAAAAATTCGGGGAATGACACGCTGGCCGCCTCGGCCTCGTTCACCACCGTCTCGCCGCCTTCGGCCACCAGCCCCGCCACAGCGAACGCCATCCCGATCCGGTGATCGCCGAAGCTGTCCACTGCTGCCGCTCGGAATCGCTGCTTCCCTGGAATGTGGAAGCCGTCTGCCGCCGTATCGATTTCAATGCCCATTCGCCGCATATTCTCGGCCACCGTGGCGATCCGGTCCGTCTCCTTCACGCGCAACTCGGCGGCGTCCCTCACCGTCAATCCGTTCTCGCTCGTCGCGCCCAGCACCGCCAGCACGGGAATTTCGTCGATCAGCGCCGCCGTCATTCCGCCCTCGATCACGCCGCCCGCGAACCGGGACGTCGTCACCTGCAAATCGCCCACCAGCTCGCCGCCGGTTGACCGGACATCCAGAATCTTCACCTGCCCGCCGCCTCCCACCAGAAAATCGATCAGCGCCGTCCGGGAGGGATTGAAACCGACATCGAACAGGCTCACGTTCGCCTCGCCGCTCATTAGCGCCGCCACCAGGAAAAACGCCGCACCCGAAAGATCGCCCGGCACGTACAACTCGCAAGGTTCCAGATCGCGGCCGCCGCGAATCGTCGCCGTCAATCCATCCACGCGAATATCGGCGCCGAACTCCCGCAGCGCCACCTCGCTGTGGTCTCGCGTCTTGTGCGGCTCCGTCACGCTCGTCTCGCCGTCGATCGACAGGCCCGCAAACAGCACGCAGCTCTTCACCTGCGCCGACGCCACAGGCAACTCATAGTGGATCGCCTGCAAATCCCGCGTGCCGTGAATCGTGATCGGCGGATACGTCCCATCCACCGCTTCGATCCGGGCGCCCATCCTCTCAAGCGGCGTCATGATCCGCTTCATCGGCCGCTTCGTGAGCGACTCGTCGCCGAACACGGTCGACGAGAACGGCTGCGCCGCCAGTACGCCGCTCAGCATCCGGATCGTAGAACCGGAATTGCCCGCGTCCAACGCACCCGCGGGCGCGCGAAGTCCCCGCAATCCCTTGCCATGGACCAGGATCTCGCCTTCCTTCTTTTCCACCTCCAGGCCCATCGCGGCCACGCAGCCGAGCGTCGAATGCGGGTCGGCTCCGGAGGAAAAGTTCTTTAGCCTGGTCGTGCCGTTAGCCAGCGCCGCCAAGATCGCGTACCGGTGGGAAATCGATTTGTCGCCGGGAAGGCGAATGGCTCCGTTCAGAGCCGGGGAGGGTGCAATACGAACCTGCATGACCGATCTACCATTGTAGCGGCCCCATCCCGGAACGCCCGCCCCTACGCCGTGGCGGCCAACGTGGGCATCGAGAACGACACGAGCGGCCTGGGCGCGCGATACCGTTCAAACCGGTAGCCCACGCCGAATACGGTTTGAATATAAACGTCGCCGAACGAGCCGAGCTTCCTTCGCAGCCTCCGCACGTGGACGTCTAGCGTCCGCGTCCGAGTACCTTCGCAGTAACCCCACACCATCGAGAGCAGAATCTCCCGGGGCACAATCTCCCCGGCATTCCGCGCCAGCATGGCCAGCAGCTCAAACTCTTTCCGAGTCAGCGTCAAGTGACGGCTGTCCAACTCCACATCCCCTGTTGCATCGATTAGCAAGTGTTCGTCGCAATACATCGTTGCTCCTTCCATTCCCAAAGACTACGGGAGTTAAACTTGGAGGTGGTTTACGATTTGTAAATAATTTGTAAAAGCCGCCTGAGGAACTCATATCCGCGCAGCCGGACATCTGGCGGAAAATCGTGCTCTACATCCGGATGCTCCACCACCAGCCGGCCCTCCGGAAACTCGCCGCGCACCTTCTCCACCACATCGCGAACGCCGGACACCTCGAAGTTCGCGTCGCGCAAAGGCGCGTTCACGAATACTGCGCGCGGCGCGATCGCCCGCAGCACATCGTCGAAGTCAAACGGCGTCTCGCGCGGGCTGTTGTGATACTCGGTGGCAATCCGCGGCATGTACCGCGTCGAGGTCCACCCCTTCAGATTGCCGCCGTAGTACTTGGCGAACGAGTTGAAGCCGCAACTGGTGGCCACCGCTTTCAACCGGGGATCGAACGCCGCGACAAACAGCGCGTTGTGTCCGCCTAGCGAATGGCCGATCACCGCCAGCCGCCCGGCCTCCACGTCGGGCAACCCCGCCAGCACATCCACCGCCCGTGTGTGATTCACAATCCCGTACATCGTGCCGCTCTGGTAACCCCGCCCATACACGTCGCGTTCGAAGTCGATCGCATATTCGCCAAACGACGGATAGTCCGGCGCCAACGCCACCCAGCCCCGCTCCGCCAGCTCGTGCGCGTAGTGCAGGTTGACCTTTGGCCCTCGGCCGATCGGCTCGTCCTTGCCGATCTTCGTGGTCTGATGCAGGCACAGAACACCGGGCTTCCGGCCCCGTTTCCTGGGCGTCAACAGCCACGCCGGTACAACGCGCCCGGGCTCGGGCTCAAACGTCACATGCCGGCGGACGTACAACTTTTCCTCTTCTTTTGCGCCGAACACAACGCGCAGCGGCGCCCGCCGGTCCAACGCGGGAAACGGCCCCATCGCAAGCTCCATCTTTCGCAGCGCCGCCGCGCGGTCCGCCGCGGCCAGCGCCATCGAAACGCCGGCCATTCCAAACGCTCGTCGAGTCACCATACAGACAATAGGATAGTCGGCGGGCGTACCATGGGAAGCGATTCGATGCGCGCCTTCCTGGTCTCACTCTGCGTGTTTGCGCTGGCTGCGGCGGACTGGCCCCAATTCCGCGGTCCGGCCGGCTCCGGCCTTTGCCCATCGTGCGGTGAGGTCCCCACCCGCTTCGGTCCCGGCGAAAACGTGGTGTGGCGGACGGCCCTGCCGCCGGGCAAATCGTCCCCGATCCTCTCCGGGGACAATATCTTCCTCACCGCTTCGAGCGGCGACCAACTGCTGACGATCTGTCTGAATCGGACCACCGGAAGGAGCGCTGGCGCCGCGCCGTCCGCGCCGCCCGCCTCGAGGCACGGCACACCCTGAATCACCGCGCCGCGCCCACGCCCGTCGCCGGCGACGCCGGTGTCTATGCCTTCTTCGCCGACTTTGGCCTTGTCGCCTACAGCTTCGATGGCGTCGAGCTATGGCGTCTCCCGCTCGGGCCCTTTAACAGCCAGCACGGCGTCGTCGCCTCCCCTGTGTATGCCGATGGCAAAGTGGTCCTCGTCTCCGACCAGGACACCGGCGCGTTCATCCTCGCCGTCGACGCGGCCAGCGGGCGCATCGCCTGGCAGACACCCCGCGAGGTCATTAACGGCTACGCCACGCCCATCGTGTATCGCCCGCCCTCCGGCACGGCCCAGGTTCTGGTGCCCGGTTCGTATCAGTTCACCGCCTATTCCATCGCCAGCGGCCAGCCGGTCTGGTTCGTCGGCGGCCTCACCTGCCAGCCCAAGTCCATACCCACCATTGCCGGTGACACCGTCTACTTCAATGGTTGGACCACCGGCAACGATGAGGGGGAACAGGTGGACCTTCCGTCGTTTTCCCACGTCACAGCGGCTGCCGATTCCAATCGGGACGGTGTTCTGAGCCAGGCGGAGCTGCCCCCGCCCTGGCAGCCCACCGGCACCTGGCGCGCCATCGATCTTGACCGCGACGGGTTCCTAAACGAGCGGGAATGGAACTTCTTCCGGACCCGCCGCGCTTCCCGCAACGGACTGCTCGCCATCCGGCTTGGCGGCATCGGCGATGTCACGAAGACGCATGTTTTGTGGCGCTACGAAAAGTCGCTGCCGGACGTCTCCGCGCCGATCGTGCACGACGGCGTCGTGTATCTGTTCCGGAACGGCGGAATCGCCACCGCCCTCGACGCCCGCACCGGCGCCGTCCGAAAACAGGCCCGCCTCTCCGGCGCGTTGGAGGACTATTATTCCTCCCCGGTCGCCGTCAGCGGCAAAATCTTTATCGCCACGGAGCATGGCAAAGTCGTCGTCCTCAAAGCGCGGGGCGAATGGGAGATTCTGGCCATAAACGACTTTGATTCAGCCATTTACGCCACGCCTGCCATCGGGGAGCGGCGGCTCTATATCCGCACGGAAGACGCTCTGTACGCTATCGGCGCATCCTGAAAAGCGCCAGTAGCCCGCATCCCAAAGCCAGAGCCGCGCCCGGCGACATCTCCGGGACATCGGAAGCCGAAGCACTGGCGGACAAAGCAAACGCGGGCGGTCCCAGCACGATCACCGGGCTGATTTCGGGCACCGGATCCGGCGCCAGGAGGCCAAAGGCCAGCATGTTCGCCCGCAAGTAGGCGATCCAGGCTTTCTCCGGGTCGGTCGGGTCGGTGATCGTCGTAAAGCCGGTTGTCTGGGTCTCCGGCAGGGCGTACCCGCCATAGATGGGCCCCATACCTTCCAGCAGGCCTTCCACAGGGTCATCGATGTCCAGATTGTCCAATTGCCAGGCGATATTCGGACCCACCGGGTCGTAGTCTTCAATCCGGGCCGCCGGCAGCTCCGGCGCATCCCGCCAGGACGAGGCCTCTTCCACGGACTCCGGTGTAATCACGGCGCCCGTCGCCGTAAGGCACAGCACCAACGGAACACACAAGCGGCAAATCCTGAGAAACGGCATCGATCAGACTCCTGCGGAAAGCGTTTTGCCTTCGGCTACACCTAGTCCATCGACCCTTTGTATTCGGTTTGATATACGACAAAGGCCTTAGGCGGCCCGCTCCCCGCCCCTGCCGAAACGCAGCTATGCGCCCGTGCCTAGCCTAACGTAAGAGGCCCCCCGGCTGTGCCGGGGTGGCAGTAGCAGTTTGACATTTCCGGGAGTCCATCAGAGAAACTCCAAACGTGAGCCGCCAAGCACACGAAAGGAGAATCCTGATGGACGAAAACCAAAGTCTAAACCATAGTAAGTGGGACTGCAAATATCACGTGGTGTTCATTCCGAAGTGCCGTCGAAAGACCCTATACTCGGGCCTTCGGGCACATTTGGGTCCGGTCTTCCGCGCCTTGGCTCTGCAGAAA
>VFZO01000095.1 GCA_016871155.1 Acidobacteriota bacterium
GTGTTCCACAAGCACAGCTCTCCCGCTGCCCCTGCGGATTTCCCAGCATGGTGGTCTACTTTTCGACCGCCACAATCCGCCGCTCAAACGGCGTTTCGTGGTCTATTATTGCTCCGCCGTTTATAACGGGGCCCCAAAGCGTCATTAACTCGGGTTACGATTGGCCTCATGCTTCGTTTTTTTCTGATGGGAACTCTGGCGCTGGCGCAGGAGGGCGGCAAGATCTATAGCGAATCCTGCGCGCAGTGCCACGACGGAGCGGTAGAGAGGGCGCCGGCGCGGTTTATGCTGGCATTGTTGTCGCGCGAGGCGATTACGCGGTCGCTGGACGACGGAGTCATGGCAGCTCAGGGCAAGGTGTTGACACCGGCGGCGCGGGCGGCGGTAGCCGGATTCTTGACGAATCGTACGGAGAAGGACAACGAGCGGTTCCTGGCAGCGGGCGGGTGCGAGGGTGCGGGAACGGTTGGCGGCGCGGCTTGGAGCCAGTGGGGACTGAACGGGACGAACACGCGATTCCAGACCGCGGCTGACGCGGGAATAGCGGCAGCCGCGGTGCCCAAGCTGGGGCTGGCGTGGGCGGTGGCGCTGCCGGGCGAATCGGCCGCGCGATCGCAGCCGGCCGTGAAGGACGGGCGGCTGTTCGTGGGCAGTGCTGGCGGCGTCGTGCTGGCGCTGGACGCGAGAACGGGTTGCCGGAATTGGAGCTTCCCGGCAGATTTCGGCATTCGGGGGGGGATTGTGGCGGGCGACGCGGTGTACTTTGCCGACGGGCGGACCAACGTATACGCGCTGGACCCGAAGAGCGGGAGGCGGCTGTGGCGGACGAGAATCGGGGAACACCCGACGGCGGTAACGACCGGCACGCCGCAGTTGCACAACGGCGTTCTGTACTTCGGCCTCTCCTCGGCCGAGGAGATGACGGCGCGTGACCCGAAGTACCCGTGCTGCACGTTTCGCGGGAGCGTGGTGGCCTTGGAGGCCGGGACGGGGAAGATCCGGTGGCGGACGCACACGGTGCCGGAGCCGAAACCGACGCGCAAGAACAGCGCAGGCGTTCAGATGTATGGCCCATCCGGAGCGGGCGTGTGGACGACGCCGACGATCGACGCGGCGAAGGGCATGCTTTATGTGTCGACGGGCGACAATTTCTCCGATCCGGTGACGCGAACGAGCGACGCGGTGATGGGACTTAGAATGGCGACGGGCGAGATCGTGTGGTCCCGGCAGTTGACGGAGGGCGATGCGTACACGACGGCGTGCGGCGGCGCGAACAAGGCGAACTGCCCGGAGGCGAACGGGCCGGATCACGACTTTGGGCAACCGCCGATCCTGGTCACGCTGGCGGGGGGCAAGCGGTCGCTGGTACTGGGCCAGAAATCGGGAGTGGTTCACGCGCTGGACCCGGACAACCAGGGCGAGGTCCGTTGGCAGACGCGGGTGGCGGAAGGCGGCGCGCTGGGCGGAATTCAATGGGGGTCCGCGGCGGATGCGTCGAAGATTTACGTGGCGATCGGCGACATACGATTCCAGTCGCCGGGCGTGGCGAGTCCGTTGAAGGGAGGGGGCGTGGTGGCACTGTCACTGGCGGATGGCAAGAAGATCTGGGCGGCGGCGCCGCCGGTGTGCGGAGACCGGCCCGGATGCAGCCCGGCGCAATCGGCCGCGGTGTCCGGGATACCGGGGGCGGTGTTCGCAGGGTCGCTGGACGGCCGGTTGCGCGGGTATTCGACCGAGACGGGCGCGGTGATCTGGGAGTTCGATACGGCGCGGGAGTTCGAGACGATGAACGGCGTGAAGGCGAAGGGCGGATCGATCGACGCGCAGGGGCCGGTGATCGTGAACGGATTCGTGTATACGAATTCGGGATTTGGATCCTGGGGAGGACGGCCGGGGAACGTGCTCCTGGCGTTTACCGTCAAAAACTGAGACGCAGGCCAAGCTGGATCTGGCGCGCGCCGCCGGCGCCGTTGATCTGCCCGAAGTTGGTGGCGACAACGTTGGTGTTCGGCTCATTGAACTGCGGGGTGTTGAAGACGCCGAACATTTCGGCGCGGAATTGCAGATTGATGTGGTCGCCGATGGGTTGCGAGCGGTTGAGAGACATGTCGGCCGATTTGATGCCGTAGCCGCGCAAGCGGGGCTGGGTGCGGGAGTCGTTGCCGATGTCGTACGGGGCGGCGGCGACGAAGGCGGAGGTGTCGAAGTAGCGATCCAGCGTGCGCTGGTCCGAGGGGAGGAGCGGATCCTTCAGACGGTTGGCGCGGGCGCTTACGCCGGGCAGGCGCGTGTTGTTGGGGCCGGTGATGACGAGCGGCAAGCCCTTGCCCAAGGTGGTGATACCGGCGAACTGCCAGCGGCCGAGGATGTGGCTAAGTACGCCCTGATTTGCGAAGGCCTTGCCAGGGCCAAAGGGCAACTCCCAGATGTAGCTGAAGACGAGATAGGACGGGCGGTCGAATTCGCCGATGGCGCGGGAGAGGGCCATGTTGTTCGGATCGTTGAAGGTGGAACGGCCGCCGAAGCGCTCCTGCACATTGTCGATCTGTTTGCCGGCGGTGTAGGAGGCCTGGAAGAGCAGGCCTTTGGACATCTGCTTTTCGACGCGCATGGTGAAGGCGTGGTAGTTCGAGTCGCCCACGGCGTCGCGGAAACGGGAGACGCCGGTGTAGTGATTAAACGGTTGAAGAATCTGGCTGCGCCGCACCTGGCGCACGCTCAACGCGCCGGTGGAGATCACGCCGAAGTAGGGATTGTCGACGAGTTGATCGAGCCCCGCGCCGAGTGAGAGGAACTGGGTGGAAACGGCGGTGCGGTTGCGATTGACCCAGATGCGCATGCCGCGGCTGCCGGCGTAGGCGGCTTCGACGAGCACGGACTTTCCGAGGGTTCGCTGGATGTTGAAATTCCAATGGTGATTGAGCGGCGTGACCCATTCCCGGAAGGCCGTGCCAATGGAGGTGCCGACACCGTCGTTGGGGGCGTTGAAGAAACCGGCCGTGAACGCGTTGCCGAGGGACGCGCCGGCGGGCGGCGTGTTGGGCGCGGCAGGCGGCGGGCCGAGAAACACGGGGGTTTGGGCGAGGAAGCCGCTCCCGAGATCGGACGCTCCGGCGCCGACGCCGCCGGAGCCGGGGAAGTAGAAGAGACCGTAGCCGGCACGGATGACTGTTTGCGGCTTCACTTGCCAGGCGAGGCCGACGCGGGGCGAGTAGTTGTTGCGGTCCGGGTCCGTCTGGTAGCGGGAGTTGCCGTCGCGGCCGGTGAAACGGAGCAGGCCCTTTTGCTTCGTAAGCGGATCCGTGAAATCGGGATCGAAGTAGCCGAGTTGATTGAAGCGATCATTCCACGGCGTCTGGTATTCCCAGCGCATGCCGAGGTTGAGCGTGAGTGTGCGTGTGAGCTTCCAATCGTCCTGCAGATACCAGGCGTAGTAGCGCTGCGAGGCGGCGAGCGAAGGATCGTCTGAGAAAGTGCCGCCGGTGGGCAGGCCGAGCAGGAAGGTGGCCGCGCCGTGACCGGCGGTGGCGGCGGAGGTGTTGGGATTGGGGCCCTGGGTGAAGGTACGGCCAAAGTCATAAGAGCCGGAAGGGCGCTCCGGGCGGAACACGTTGAAGGTTTGGAAGGCGATGTTGCCGCCGAACTTTAGCGAGTGGCCGCCGCGGATCCAGGTGATGTGGCCCTGAACTTCGCGGTTCTCCTCAGCATTCAGGAAGTAAGAAGCGCGGTCCGGACCGAGCGCGACAATATCGCTCGGGGCAATGCGCGGGAAGACGCGCTGCTTGGCGCGATCAAATAGAGACCGCGGGAAACCGAGGGTGGTGAAATCAAAATTCGCACTGCGGGGCTCGGTCTCAATGACGCGGCGGGTGGAGGAGGCGCGGAACTGGCCGATGAGGCCGGGCGTGAAGGTGACGGTGTTCGAGACGACACCGTAAATAGCGTCGGAGTTGATTTTGCCTTGCTCGCCGTTGACGCCCTCGCCGGGGAAGGCTACGTTGATACCGGGCGTGAACTGGCTGTTTTTCTGGGGGCCGACGCTGACGAACCAGCGCTGCTTCGTGCCGATCGAGTGGTCGGCGCGAATGAAGAAGCGGTCCGTATCGTTGCGGCGAGAGTTGTTGAAGGCGAAGTTCTGAACGACTGCATCGCGATTCGCGGCCGGGTAGAAGTCGAGAATCTTGCGAGCGATCGGATCGATGCGGGAGGCCGGGATGACGTTGCCCGGGAAGGCGTCGCGCGTGAACTGGCCGGGCTGTTCCGGATTGGGGACGGTGGTGTAGGGGTCGTAGATGCGGATAAGTTGGCCGTTGGTGGTGACGGTGCGGGAGAAGTCGCCGCCGCGTTCGAGCGGGGTCGGCACGGTTCTGATGATATTGTCCGGCGAGCGCTGCGGAATCTTTTCCCAGTTGAAGAAGAAGAACGTCCGGTTTTTGCCGTTATAGATTTTCGGCAGAAGGACGGGACCTCCGAGCGCGACACCATACTCATTGCGGCGGAAGGCGTTGCGCGGAAGGTTCACGCTGTTGGACGTCCAGCTATTGGCATTGAGTTTGTCGTTCCGCAGAAATTCGTAGACCGCGCCGTGGAGTTGATTGGTGCCGGAGCGCGTGGCGGCGGTGAGTACGCCGCCGCCGGAACGGCCGTATTCGGCGGAGAAGCTGTTGGTGAAGACCTTGAACTCTTCGACGGTTTCAAGCGGCGGCGTATAGGCGATGTCGTTCGTGGTGGAGTTGCGCGTTTCGGCGCCGTCGAGAAGAATTTCGCTGGTATTGGAGCGGCCGCCGTTGATGATGGGGCCGGCGCCGGCGCCGCCCTTGGGCATGACGCCGGGGGCGAGCAGCAGGAGGCTGTATGGATTGCGGCCGAGCAACGGGAGCTCGACAATTTGCTTCGCGTTGACGGTGTTGCCGAGCGATGAGGTTTGCTGTTCCAACTGCACGGCGGTGGCGCTGACGGTGACTTCCTGCTGCAGGCTGCCGGTTTTCAAAGTGACGTCGATGGTGGCGGTGAGGCCGACGGTGAGGCGGATGGTTTCGACGCGCGCTTTTTCAAAGCCGTCGCGCTCCACGACGATGTCGTATTCGCCGACAGTGAGGTAGGGAAGGCGGTAGGCGCCGGTCTCATTCGTGCGGGTTTCGGCGCGGACGCGGGTGGCCTTGTTCGTGGCGCTGACCAGCGCACCGGGAACGCGGCCGCCGGTGGAGTCCGAAACGGTTCCTGTGATGTTGGCCTGTTCGATTTGGGCGAAGGCGAACGCCGTTGCCAGAAACGAGGAGATAAAGGACCGCATGGCTGGATTATTACATTGGCGCCGTGAGGGAGCAAGGCAACTCCATGTGAACTCAGGGGCGGCGCTCACGCCAGACGGCGGAGTATTTTTTCTTGTACTTGGCATCCGGTTCAGTCTCGATGAGTTTGGCGGCGAGCTCTCGGAGGCCTTCCGGATGGCCGCGGTCGTGCATTTTGCGAAGGACAACCAAGATGTCGTAGCGGATCAGCGTGCAGTTCTTTTCCGAGGCGCACTCCGCGAAGCGTTTGGCAAGGCCCTTTCGAAGCGCCACGTGCTGGGCCTCGCCGGCGATCCCGACCTTCCAGAGCGACTGCAGGCAGTGGCGGGCGGTGACGAAGCGGGGATCTCTCGTGGTGGCGAGCAGAGCGCCAAGATCCTTGACCATTCGCCCTTCCGGATCGCTTTTGGCCAAATTCGAAAGCACCTGGGCGGCGATCGCACGTTGGTGGTTGTCGCCGCTTTTTAGCAGGCCCAGGAGAGTGTTCCAGATCTGGTAGGCCCAGTCAACAGGGGTATCGGTGAGTTTCAGAAACTCCTGAAACGAATGCCCCTGGCGATCCGAACTGGTGGAAAGCAGGTCGTCGAGAAGCTGCAGCGGAGCTTGAGCCATCCGGCCTTCGATTATAGGAAACTCTAGTGGGCGGCTTTGGGTTTGGCCGGTTCCGGCGGCGGAGGCATGGCGGAGGGTTTGGTGCGTTCCGGCGCGGCCGGCTTAGCGGGGGCAGGAGGCGGCAGGACGACTTTCGGTATCGGCAACACGCGGGAGCGGATCCAGTTTGAGGGCGACGACGGTTTCGGTTTCGGCTTGGGGATGTACTTCGGGAAGACCGGTGGAGGCGGGCGATGGACGACCGGAGGAGTGATGTCTGCGACACCGGGAACCTCGACGATGGTGTGCCTTTCCGGGATCAGCAGCGGCTTCCATTCCACTTTTGGAAACGCCGAAACCGCAGGCGCGACGTGGACGGTGTAGCGGAGTTCGGGGGCGTTGGCGCCGCGCCACGCCGAGAAGCGGAGAGTGGCGTGGTGGGTACCGGCCGGGAGTTTTTCGGCGTCGATGGTGACACGCACGGAATCGGAAACGAAGGCCCGGCCGGCCTTGGGCAGTGCGCCCTCGCGAATGCCAGCCTTGAGCCAGGGGGCGTCCAGCACATCCAACTGGTAGGCGGTCTCTTCAGGAGCGCCGGAGACTTGGATGAGGCCGGCGTCGAAGGGGGGAGCGCCTTGAATGATGCGGAATTCGAGTTTTTCGGCGTTGACGCTGAGTATGGGGGCCGGGGAGACGCGCAGGGTTTTGGTTGTCATTCGGCGGAAGCAGCCGTCTGTGACTTCGACGGCGACACTGAACTCGCCTAGCTCGGTGGGCGTGCCGACCCATGCGCCGCGATGGTCTATCGCCATACCCGCGGGCAGCCTACCACCAGCGACGCGAACGGCAGGGGCAACGAGCGCGCAACGCGCGGAGACCCTTAGGGGCGCGACGTCTTCCGCAAACGGTTGGAAGAGAAGAGCGGTGATGGACATGAGGATCTTATCGGAGAGAGTTAAGGGAATGTTATGGGGGGGCGATATGAAAGGGAGGAGGAAATCCGTGGTGTTACGACTTTGTCTTTTTGCGGCGATTGCCGCATTTGGAGCGGAGCCCGAGGCGCCGGGGCTGCCGCGGCACGTGTTGACCAACGACGGGCTGGTGATTTTGGCGCGGGCCGGATTGGGAGATGGACTGCTGACGGATCTGGTGAAGCACAAACGGACGCAATTCGACACGAGCGCCGATGCGTTGGCGCAGTTGGCGAGGCATGGATTGTCGGAGACCGTCATTCGCGCGGTGGTGGAGAAGCAGGAGCAGGTGCAGATGAGAAAGCCGCGATTGGCCATCGCACCGGCGCCGGGCGGCGGCAACTCGGAGACCGTGGAGCTGGAACCGGGCGAGATGCTGATGATGCCCCCGCCGCCGCAGACCAAAAAGGCAAAAGTCGATCCGGCAAACCGGTGGTATAAGCTCTTTCTGCGATAGGATGGGCAGCAATGCGCCTGTTCCCGTTTCTATGCGCCGTGGCGGTGTTGGCTGAAGAAGCCGACCGGCGTGTAGCCGAATGGACGCTGGTGATGGGCGGACAAGTGAGCGTGGCAGGATCACCGAAACGGCTGCGCGATGTAGGCGAGCTGCCGCCGGGCGACTTTCGCGTGGAAGTTCTGGATTGGGTGGGTATGAACGTCGACCCGCCGGACCTGGAACGCGTCACGGCGCTTCGCGGCTTGAAGGAGCTGCATCTGCCAGGGCCGATTTGGAATCGCAACGCGGATGGCGGAAAGAACCGCAGCGCCGATTTGAAGTTTCTGGCACCGGTGCAGACGATGGAAGTTTTGACGTTCAGCTACCACTTTCTCGACCGAATCCGGTTTGACGATCGCGGATTGCAGGAGATCGCCGCGCTGCGCAATTTGCGGGAGCTGGCGATTCGGCAATCGGCGGTTAAAGGCACGTCGCTGGC
Source organism: Acidobacteriota bacterium (assembly GCA_016871155.1). Classification (GTDB taxonomy): domain Bacteria; phylum Acidobacteriota; class Terriglobia; order Bryobacterales; family Bryobacteraceae. The sequence continues at coordinate 7,789 of VFZO01000095.1, forward strand.
GCCGTTCACGAACCTGCGGGCGCTGGATGTGACGCTGACTCCTTTCAACGATCAGGGTCTGGAAAAGCTAGCGGCGATGACCCAGATGAAGCGCCTCTGGGTTGGAGACACGCTGATCACCGATACAGCCGCGATCGCGCGCATGACGGAACTGGAAGACCTGGACCTGCACGGTACGGCGGTTACCGATTCGTCGCTAAGCGCCCTGCGCGGGTTGCGAAAGCTGCGGCGGCTGAATCTGATGGGGACGGAGGTGAGCGACGCGGGGCTACGGGAGTTGCGCGCGCTGAGCGAGTTGGAGGAGTTGAATCTCTACCGGACTCGCGTGTCGAACGCGGGACTGGATTCGTTGCGGGGCATGGCGAAGCTGCGCGATGTGGACCTGCGGTATTCGCGGGTAACGGCGCGCGGCGTGGCGACGCTGGCGGCAACGCATCCGAAGACCCGGTTTCTGCTGATGGATGCCTCACCGCGGCCGCGCGTGGAGGCGCCCGCCGGGGCGGCCCGGGACGAGTGGGTGCGAAGAATGGGCGGGCGCGTGGACGGCGGCGTTGTGGTGCTGGCGGGTTCCCCGCTGGCGGACTCCGATATGGGCCGGCTGCACGGCGTGCGGGGGTTGGACATTGAAGGAACCGAGGTTGGAAATGCCGGACTCTTGCAGGTGACGGGGCTCGAGACGCTGCGGGCGGGGAGCACGCCGGTGAGCGACGAAGGGCTGCGCGAACTTGGCGCGGCGCGGCGCGTGCGGCTGGCGAACACGTATGTGGAAGGGCCGGGGCTGGCCCATTTGAAGAGCGTCGAAGAGCTGGAGTTGCAGGGTGCGCCGGTGGGGAGCGCCGCGATTCCGGTGTTGGCTGGTTTGGCGAAATTGCGGGTGCTGTCGCTGGCATCGACCGAGATCAGCGACGAATCGGATCTGAGCCTGCTGCGGCAGGTGGAGTCGCTGAACCTGGCCAGTACGGATTTGACCGACACGGGCGTGGGTCGATTGAAAGAGTTGCAACAGCTTCGGACGTTGACTCTGCGCGACACGCGAATCACGGGCGCGGGGCTGGCGAGTTTGAGCGGGTTGACACAACTTCGAAAATTGGACTTGTACCGGACGCGCATAACGGGCAGCGACCTGCGTCACCTGACGCCGTTGACTTCGCTGACTCAATTGACGCTGGACTATGGCGAGATTGAGGACGATGGGATGACGCATCTGGCGCCTATGACGGCGCTCGAGGAGTTGAGCCTAGACAGCACACACGTGACCGATAAGAGTGTGGACTTGTTGGCGAAGTTCGGGAAGCTGCGGACGCTGAACCTCTACCATACGCACTTGACGAAAGAGGGCGTGGCGCGGTTGCGCAAGGCGCTGCCGAAATGCAGGATTGTTTGGGACGAGGGATCGAACCTGCCGAACCGGAGGCGGAGTTGAGACTTGCGATCGCATTCATTGCGCTGCCGCTGCTGGCAATCGACGAAGCGCGGCTGATTCGCGACGCGGCAGGCAAGGTGATTGAGGCGGATTTCACGGCGACGTGGATTTCCGACGGCGACCTGGCGCGCGTGGCGGCGATGAAAGAACTGCGCGTGCTGCGGCTGGGCCAGACGAAGATTGGCGACGCGGGGCTGGAGCGGTTGCGCGAATTGCGGGAGGTCCGCGAGTTGGACCTGTACTACGCGGAGTACATTACCGACGACGGGTTGGCGCATTTGCGCGAATGGAAAAAACTGACACGGTTGAACCTGCGCGGCACTCGCGTGACGAGCAAAGCGTTTCCGCACCTGGCGGCGCTGACCGGTTTGCGATGGCTGGATATCGGCTTCACGCAAGTGGACGATGAGGGGTTCGAAGAGCTGCCGGCGCTAGAGCATTTGGGGCTAGGCGGGAACCGGCTTTCGGGATCGTGCCTTGCGGCGCTGCGCTCGATGACCACGTTGAAGAGCCTGGACGCGGGCGGCACGCAGAGGGTGGATAGCGGGCTGTGGGGATTGGCGTTGAACGAGCAGAATCTCGGACGGTTGGCCGGGCTGAAGTCGATCGAACGGCTGTCGCTGGCGGCGGCGACGATCAACGACCGGGGCATCGACAAGCCCGGGCACCCGGAGGCGGAGCGAGCCGACCTGCGCGATTTGAGCGCACTGGCCGGCCTGCCGGCACTTGCGTATTTGGACCTATCGCGTCAGCCGGTGACGGGGGAGTCCATCCGCACGCTGCGCGGCCTGCCGGCCCTGCGCGAGTTGCGCCTGGGCCTGGCGGCGAAGATCGACGACGCGGCAGTGGAAGAGATTCTGGCCCTGCCGGAGATGCGGAAAGTGTGGCTGAGCGGAAGCGCCGCCACGCCGCCGGCACTCGAAAAACTGGCGAAGCGCTTTCCAGCGTTCTAAACAATACCGGTAAGTTTTGTTTCCGCTGTTGGGAACGTTCCTATGGGCAGACGCAACACCTCGGTGGCCAGCGTGAGGTAGAGATCGCCGAGTGTACCGGTGGTGCGCGTGTGGAGGCCTGTCTTCATGCCGCCGGCGTGGCCGGCCGCGATGACCGCGAGATTGTTGTTCTTGTGCGGATTGGCCTCGGCGTGTTCATGCACGAACAGCAGGAGCGTGTTGTCGAGCAGGTTGCCGGCGCCTTCGGGCGTGGCCTTCAGGCGGCCTACGAGATAGGCGAATTCGTCGACGTGCCAGCGGCAGATGTCGCGCAGGATGCGCATGCCGCGCGGGGTCTCGACGCCGTTGTGGGTGTACTCATGATGCCGCTGCGCGGTGTGGCCGAGCCAGGGAAAGCGGGTGATGCTCTGGCATTTGGTGAGCATATAGGAGGCGATGCGCGTCTGGCCGCTGGCGAAGGCGTGGGCGATGAGATCGCTCTGCAGCTTCGCGATGCGGGGATAGTCACGCATGTCGCCGGTTTCGCCGGGCCGGTTGACGAGTTTGCGATATTCGGGCGGCAGGCTGGCGACGGCGCGCTCCAATTCGCGGACGGAGCCGAGATACTCGTCCAGGCGCAGTTGATCGGCGCCCCCGAGCTGGGCGCGTACCTCGCGGGCCTCCTCGGCGACGGCGTCGAGGACGCTCTTGCGGCGGGATGTCCAGGCCGGATCGTTGACGCCGAACAGACGGTCGAACAACTGATGCGGAAGCATCTCCGGAGGCAGGGGGCGGTCGCGATCGGCCCAGCTCATGTTCTGTTGAATCGCTTCGCCGAAGGACTCCTGGCAAACCCCGACCTGCAGGGACCGAAAGCGATGTTCGCCGGAGGTCTTGCGGGCCAGCGCCTGATCGAACGATTCGCCGCCGGCGCCGCGGCCCGTGTAGGCGCGGCCGGAGAGAAGGGCGCTCATCGACGGATAGTGGCTGTTGCCGGGGCCGGGCAGGCGGGCGGCCGCGCTGTCGAGACCGGTAACAACGTGAATGTCGCGGCGGAACGGCGCAAGCGGATGGAGGCAGGGCGTGATCTCGAAATTCGCGCCGGTTTCCGGGGGAATCCAGTACTTTTCCGGAATTCCGTTGCCATTGAACCAAAAAACAAAACGCGGTTCGATTGTTTTATCGTTCGCGTAGGCGGTCCCGTTCGAATTGAACATGGCGGCCAGGGGCGGAAGACCCAGGCGCACTACGCCACCGGCAAGTCCGGCGCCGCGCAGGAGGGTTCTACGGCTGAATTTTCGCATCATGAGAGGCTATGGCGATTATAAGCTCTTGAAAATTGAAATTGGAGGCCTGAAAGCGAGCCAGGGCCGCATCGATGCCGGGCCGGTCCGCGGCGTCCTCCAACTTGCCGTTGGCGTAGCGGAAAAGCTGCTTGACGATGCAGCGGTGACAGGCGGGCTCGGCGGCCAGACGGCGGCCGAGGGCGGCGGGCGAGGCGAAGTCCGAATCCGGCAGGCCGCGCACGTAGCCCTTGGGCTCGATGGGCAGATCGTACTCGGTGGGCTTGGTTTTGCGTTTGCTCTTCAGCTCGTCGAAGGTGGGGTGAATCACCACTTTCTCGGTAGCGCGCTGGCGGCCGATGGGATCGAAGCGCTCAAAGCCGAAGCCGATGGGATCGACAAGCGTATGGCAGCCGGCGCAGACGGGATTACTCAAATGAATGGCGAGGCGTTCGATCGTGCCGATTGGTCTTTCATCCGTGACGGCGGGCAAGGTGGTATTGACGCCGGCCGGCGGCGGCGGTACCTGCTGGCAGAGAAAATGCTCTCGAACGAAGAGGCCGCGTTCGGTGGGCGAGGTCTCGGCGGGCTTGGAGGTGACAGCGAGAAAGTACGCTTGGCCGAAGATGCCGGCGCGGCCGGAGCCGTTCCCGAATTCAACGCGATCCCACGGGGTGGAGGGCGCGGGCAGGCCGTAGATGCGGGACAGTTCGGGGGCGAGAAACGTGCCGGAACTGGTGAAGAACTCGCGGAAATCGCGATTGTCCCAAACCAGAGAGCGGAAGTGACGCGTGGTCTCCCCGGTCATTGCGTTGACGAGTTCGGTGGTGAATTCGGGGAACAGACGGCGGTCCCGAATCGCGGAGCGAAGGCGGTCGAAACGGAGCCATTGGGCGAGAAAGGTGTCCATGGCAGCGCGGGCGCGCTCATCGTTCAACATGCGCCGCACTTGCCGTTCGACGTCCAGCGATCCGGATTCGGCGGCGCGCAGGAGCGCCTCATCGGGCATGGAGTCCCAGAGGAAATACGAGAGGCGGCTGGCAGTGGCGAAGGGACCCTGCGCGGCGTGCAGCAGGAAGTGGGGCGACTGCAGCATGGTCTCCACCACGAGCTGCGCGCCGCCGTAAAAGGACTTCGAAGATTCGAAGAGCTGGAGATAGCGCCGCTCCTCACGCGGATTCAGCGGACGCCGGAAGGCACGCCGGCCGAAGCGGCGAATAAATTGATCGCGACACGCAGCGGAGGGCTGACACCCGAGCAGGCCACGCGCGTCGCCGCCGCGAAACGCGTTCCGGGCAATGCGTTCGGCGGCATTGGCGTAGGCCGCGGCGAGCAAAGGCGAGATGGATTGGCCCTCCACCTGATTCGTAAATCCATTGACGTAATCTTCCTTCGGAAAAGCGTCGGCGGGGCGGGACTCTTCGCCGGCAAGATCCCGAACGGTGTTGTTGTATTGGCTGTGGGTTAGGCGCCGCAGCACGGGCCTGGGAGGGCCGAGGGCCAGAGCGGGCGCCGGCGCCGGCGGCGGCGTGGCAGCCAGATAGTTCACCCAGGCGAGGAGCGCGGCATCGGCATCGCTCGAGGGTTTGATGCGTTCGCCGCCTGCGTGCGCGGTGCGATTGGTGGGCTTGCGATAGAGCAGAGAGTTGGCAGGCGTATTGGAATCGATGAGGGCGCGGAGGGACTGGCCGAAGCGGCCGAGTTCGTCCGGACCGGCTTCGGACGGAGGAAATTGCAGGCGCGTGGTGGCGCCCACGCCGTTGTCCTGGTGGCAGAGGCGGCACTGCGCCCGTTCGAGATGCGGCCAGAGGTCGCGGGCAAAGTCCGGCGCGAGCAGCAGCGCGAGGAACAGGCCTTGCATTGGCCCAGTCTACTACGCGGACTGGAGTTCCTGAACGATCTCCCGCGCGGCGCGGCGCGCGTTGTCAACATCGCCGATTGGAAAGCTGATGGCGCCGACTTTCGGGTGGCCACCACCGCCGTAACGTTCACAGATGGAGGCGAGGTTGTGCGTGACGCGCGAAGCCTGCCAGGGACTGGAGCCGACGCTCACTTTGGTGCGGAAGGAGGACGTGGAAACGGAGACCGTGTAGATGTTTTCCGGGAACAGGTAATACGGGATGAACTTGTTATAGCCTTCGATGCCGTCCTCCACGAGATCAAAGTAGACCACGCGGCCATCGGCATTGGAGCGCTTGCGAATGACGTCGATGTTCGAGAGATGGCGCTGGTGCAAAGGGCGGAAAAGCGCATCGATTTCCGGGAGCGCGATTATCTCGTCGAGCGGCTTCGAGCGCATGTGGCCGATGATGCGCTGGACGACATCGGAGCCGTTCGACGACTCAATGACGAGGGTTAGCTTCATGGCGGCGGCGCCGAGGGCGACGGCCTCCTCCGCGGAGTTGTACTGCGCGCCATCGATGATATCGGCCCATTTGACAAGGTTGTCGAGCGATGGGTTGTGATAACCGAATTTCTCGCGAGCTACGGTGGCGATGAAGAGCGTGCAGGACTTAAAAGCCGGATCGAAGAAATAGTTTCCGTTGCGCTGGGTGCGGAAGTGCTCGGCGTCGGCGGGCGAGAGGAACGCGCTTTGGTGGTGATCGAACCACCAGGTGAGGTTCGGGTGGGGCGAGTACTTAAAGTCCACGATGGCGTTTTCGTCGCCATCGAAAAGGCGGTCTTCGAAGCACTGATTCGCGGTATGGGCCATACCCGTGTACCGGAACTCGGCGTCGCGATCCACGTGGTCCTGATAAAACTGACTGAAGAACGCTGCGGAGGCCGAACCGTCGAAACAGTGGTCGTGATAGAGCACTCGAACTTGTTTGCGCGGCATGGTTGGGGGGAAAACGTAACAGGTTGCCACAGTCGGAGGAGACTTTGCAAGTTTCATCGAAGGTCGCGCAGGGCCTGGCGGGCCACTTGGCTGTCCGGTTTGAGGCGAAGCAGCGTCTCCATGACGCGGCGCGCCGCATCGCGGTTGTTGCGCTTCAGGTGGACGCGGCCGAGATTCAGATAGAGCATTTCATCCGACGGCGCGGCGGCGATAGCTTGTTCGAGCGCGTGGATGGCTTTATCGAGTTCACCCAGTTGCTGATAGAGCACGCCAAGGTTATTCCAGGCTGCCGGCATGGCCGGGCGCAGGCGGACCGCCTGCTGAAAGAAGGCCTCCGCCTCCCGCAACTTCGACTGCCGCGCAAGAGCCAGACCGAGGCCTTGGGCAGCCTCGGCGGAAGCGGCGTCCGACGCGAGCGCTTCGCGGTAGTAGCGCTCCGAAGAGACCACGTCGTTCAGTTTGCCGGCGGCCTGCCCGGCATTTAGCAGCGCGTAGGTGAGTCCGCTCTTGGCGCGGATGGCCTGCTGAAAGTGGCCGAGGGCTTGCGCGAACTCTCCGCGGGCCAGGGCGACTCCGCCCAGTTCGTTCCAGGCCTCGGCAGAGTTGGGCTCACGGCGCAGCGCTTCCTCCAGCAGAGAGTACGCGGTGTCGTGGCGGCCGGCCTCCCGGTGAATCTGCGCGCGCAAGACCAGCGCGCGCACACCATCGACCATCTCGAGGTACGGCAGGGCCTGGTCGCCGTAGCCGCTGGAGAGTAGTGATGCGCCCAGCTTGAAGTAGTCGCGCCGCGGGCGGCCCAGGTAGTAGCCAGTCAAGTCGATAGGCACGGCCGTTTCCCCGCCAATGCGCACGGCGCGGCCGCGGCTATCGAGATGCAGGCGCAGAGGCAGGCGAAGCGAATCGCGGAACTCAAAGAGATAGCGGCGAAAGAGCGTATAGGCCGCGGCAACGCCGGGCTTGCCGCGCAGATATTCGGCCGTGAGCACGAACTCGCCGGGGCCCTGCCGCGATTCCGGCAAAGGGATGGGGCTTTCAAAAACCGTGTCGAACAAACGCTGCGCGTTCTCGCCGCCGACAGTGCGCGCGGGCCATGGCTTCGACGGCTCCAGGGGGCGCAGCACGACCGGAGCTTCGCCTTCGATAATTTCATACAACACACCGGCCGAGAGTGTGTTGTGGGTTTCGGCCAGGCCTGAGGGCCAGAGCACCTCCAACGAGAGAATTTCTTTCGCGCCGTTCAGGCCGAAATAAAGGGTCTTCGTGTGTTGAGAGAGATAACCCGACCCGGCCGACACCCACTTGGTCTGCCCGTCAACACGGACACGCGCGCCGACGGCATCCCGGTTCGACTTGACGCCACGCAGGCGAATTCCCACTCGCTGTTTCGAGCCGCCGCAACGATTTTGCATCACGCACAATTGCGGGCCCAAACGGTTTTTCAACAACACGTCGACGCAGCCATCGCCATCGATGTCGGTGAGTGCGAAGGCCCGAGAATCGGCGGCGATGTTCAAACCCGACTCTTCGGACGCGTCGCGGTATCCTTCGCCGTCGCGCACGTAGAACACGTTGGGCTCGTTGCCGTTCCAGGAGTAGCCCTCGCGGATGAACTGATTGATGGCGTTCCAGCCGCTCTCGTAGGAGGCGCTGGCGACAGCGGCGGCCGGCGTCTTCGCGACGACCTGGCGCCAGAAAAAGCCCATCAGGTCGGGCTGCTTCGAGCCGGTCATCATGCCACAGGTCAACAGCAGCTCCGGCTTGCCGTCGTTATCGAAATCGGCGGCGTCCGCGCTCCAGCCCCAACGGCCCATGGCCACGCCGCGGCGCTCCGCCTCCTCGGCGAACCTGCCGTTCGCAAGATTGCGGAAAAGCGAGTTTCCCTTGGTGTGGCCGCGCCACGCTTCGTCGAACGGGTGGGGAAAGGCCTTGTCGCGCACGACGCGCTGACCGGGCGCCGACCACATATTGGCGACATACAGATCAGCGCGGCCGGCGCCGGTGCTATCGAACCAACAGGCGCTCATGCCGGGGCCGATGTCCTCCACGCCGGCCGCGGCGGCAATGTCCTGGAACTTCCCGCGTGTGTTTTTGTAGAGATTGTTGCGGCCAAAATCGTTGGCGACATAGAGGCTGGGAAATCCGGAGTTGTCGAAGTCGCACCAGGCGGGCGCGAAACTGTAACGATCGTTATTGCTATCGAGGCCGGCGGAGGCGGTGACATCTTCAAAGTAGCCGTCGGCGAGACGATTGCGAAAGAGAAAATTCGGCGGGCCGTTCCGAGCGTCGAAATAAGGAACTGGATAGCGGAACTGCGCCTCGCTCTGGAAGAAACTGTAGCTGCACATGTACAGGTCGAGGTTTCCGTCGCGGTCGTAATCCGCGGCGGCCATGCCAGTGAAGCCGCCTTGCGGCGGGCGGGCGAAGCGAAAGGCATCGGGCACGAGCTGGAATCGCTCGCCCTCGTTCCGGAACAGAACCGGGCCGCTCGCGAGGAGCACGACGAGGTCCTGGCGGCCGCTGTTTCGGAGGTCGAGAAACAGCGCGCAGGATGTATCGTCGAGCAGATCCACGCCCCAGGCCTTCGTAATGTCCTCCAGCCGAGAATCCCGCCAGCGGAAGAGTTTGTTGGGGAGGCCGCCGGGCTGGCAGACGTAGATTTCGTCGCGGCCATCGTTATCGATGTCGCCGACGGCGATGCCGTTGTTGCCGAAGATATCGATGCCGGTGGCCGGGTCCAGCCGCGCGAGCCAGTAGGGCACACCGTGGCGCAGTTGTTCGCTGGAGAGAACGGCGCCGGTGACATCGGCGAAGCGCCAGCCGGAGGGCGGGGCGGGCTTCGGCGGCATGGGCGGATCGGGCCCAAACTCATCGTTTCCGCCGGCGATGAATTTTCGATACGCCTCATAGGGCGGCGGGGTCTTGAAGGTGATGGGCTCGTCCTGGGCGTGGGCCATGAAGGCCAGCGGCATGCGAAGGAGGTCGCGGCGGTTCACCACTGCATCCAGTCGCGCATTTGGCGAGCGAGCGCGGCCGGCTCCATCTTCTCCGCGGCAGGGAAGTCCGGCGGCGCGACAACGCGGACTTCGTCCATTCCGCCGGCGGCGAACACGAACACGGTGTTTCGCACGTACTCGGCGTACTTCTCGAACTCCTGCCAAATGTACAGGTAGAACATTTCCAGGTCAACGTAGGTGCCCAGCATGTCGCCCTGGGTTGGGATGACGCTGGACTTTTCCTGGTCGGCATAGATCAGCAACGAGGAAAACGGCTTCATCTTGTTCCGGATGCCGAAGGAGGCGACGAGAAGCGACGGCCGCGCGCGGCGAACGGCCTGCACAGTGGCCCATTCGACGAAGGTGTTGTTGATGAGCAGGGTGCCGTTACCGGCCAGAAGAACGGAGCGCGTGAACTCTGCCATGATGGGGTCGTTGTTGGCGGCGGGCTTGATTTGCCGAAGCCGGACGCCCAACTCACGCGGACCGCGCACCTGCTCCTTTTCGACGATCTGGCGGACCTCGTCCATCAATTCCTGGCGATAGGCGGCGAGCGCTTCGTAGTCCAACGCCACCGTGCCCGCTGCGGCGTTGAATTCGCGGCCGGCTTGAATCAGCCAATGATCATAGGGCTGCCGCGCCTTCTCGGCGAGGATAGAAGCGAAGTGCGCAGAGGGATCGAGCGGCGAGGAGAGCATGACGCGGCGGCCGCCAAGCTTCGTCCAGAGGCGATCCGGGCCAACGGGCAGCTCGGGAGGCGAGACGACAAGGACGAGGCGAGGCCGCCCCTTGCGCCGGGTCTGATCGTCCAGCACGGGATCGAGCTTCGAGAAGAGGCCAGCCACTTCGCCCCGCCATTCTGCGTAGTGGGGATTGCGATTGAGGAAGTCCACCTGATCGAGCGTGAAGGCGCGGCGAGGCCACGTCTTTTCGTTAATCCCCATTTTCGTTTCGATCGCGCGAAGGGGCGCGAACAGTGCGTCGAACTCCGCGGCGGGGAGGGCATCGATGAGGGTGAAGAGCCGCTCATAGTAGTCGGCCTCGGCGGGGAACAGCGTGGATCCGTCCTTAATCTGGTCGAAGAAGAACGTGGAAAACGACACGGGAATGCGGTCAAAGAGACCTTTGCCGATAAGCGCCTTCAGCTTCGGCGACACCATCGGCTACACGATCTCCCGGGGAGCCTGGCCGGCGGACTCAAATTTCACCTCCAGAATGCGAGCGGCGGCAGCGGCCATATCCACATGGGCGATGGGCCGCTCAGTTTCGCCTTTTTCTACGCCGGCCCCGAGCGCCAGCATCCACATATTGCGGCAGGAGGCGTCACCGGAACGATGATTCAGAAATCCGTTCGAAGCGTTGATGTCGCCATCGCGGCCGAGTTCCGGCAGGACGAGCAGAGTGGTGCTGTCCTTGTATTCCGGGTTGGCGCGCACTTCGTCCCAGAGCATTCCCACCAGGCGGTCCGTGCGCGTGACCGCTTGCAGGTAGAGCGAATAGGAGCCCCAGTGGGCAACGTCCATGTCCCAGAAATTCACCAGCAACAGCTGCGGAGCAAATTCGCGCATAATCTCGCGCGTCATGAAATACGTCAGCTCGTCGCCGGACGAAGGCGCCTCAGGGCCGTGAATGTATTCGACCAGCGCATGGGTCAGAGTGTGGCGAACGTGCTTGTCGAGCTGACGGCCGCCCTTGAAGATGGTCCAGCCAACACCTTCGTAGCCTTCCTGCAGAACGTCCTCCAAACGGCGCTGCACGTTTTCGCGGTCGGCAACGCCGAGGCCGCCGCCGCGCGCCACTACGTCCTTCACGGCTTCCAGGAGAAGTTGCTTGGGCAGCACGACGTTGGTGCCGGGCGCGATGTTGGAGAAGCTCTTGTTGGTGCAGACGGCCCACGCATCCGTAGCGGCGGCGTTACGTTGGCGCCGGTAGGCATCGAAGACCGTGGGCGAGGCCGGCGGCTGAAATCCGAAATCGTCGACGCGCTGCCACTGGCCGGTCAAAATGGACGCGGAGGAGTTGAAGTGCGAGAGCACGCCGAGGTTCCTGCAGTCGCGAAAAAAGTGCCCCTGCGGCTGCAACTCCGCCAAACGTGGAATATTCCGGAACCCTTCCTTGGTGAAGGTTTCGGCGTAGCGGACACCACCGCCGAAGGTAACCAGAATGACCTTCCGTTTCCGGCGAGCGGGCTGCGCGGCCGGAACGGCAACACGGCTGGCCACCGTTAAGCCGGCCGCGTGGAGGAATTGCCGTTTGGTGAGCATCAATACTCCGTGATCTCGCCGCCTTTTATCTTTCGCCTAGAGGCGGGGCTGAGTTTCCAACCGGGCTTGGCTGCCTCCGGGTGAAGGTCCAGCGGCGTATCGTAGCCGGCGAGAATTTCTCCCGTTGGCGTGTAGTATGGCCCAATATCGCAAGCCATGGAGCCTTTGCCTTCGGCGACGAATTGGATCGAAGTGATGAGCTTGGCGGATTTGTAGCCGTACTTGGAAGGATCCAACAGGCGCAGCGGCGCGCCGTGGCTGGGCGTTAGAGGCTTGCCGGCCATGGCGGTGGCCATCAAGACGCTGGGATTCGCCATTTCGGCGAGCGTCATGTACTCATACCACTTGTCGGCGCAATCGATGCGAATGGCCTTGGCGGCACGCGTTGGCTTGACGCGCTCTAGGAGTTCGGCGAAACGGAAGCCGCCCCAGGTTGTCCGTGAACTCCAGCACTGCACGCACTTCATTCGCGAACTCTGCGTAACATGCGGCAGGCGCAGAATTTCGGATGCCGTAAGCTCGATGGGTTTCTCCACGAGGCCCGAAATTTTCAGGCGCCACTTGGCCACGTCGATGGGCGGGACGGGGTTGTACCACATGAGCCGGAAGCCCAGCGGATCGGGAAGGTCCGATGGCAACAGCAACTGCTTTTGCTGCGCGTGCAAACCGGCGGCACCGAGGATTAGGTGGCGCCGATTCACGGTTTCACCCGAAGATCCATGTGCTTCGCCGCGGCCTGGCGTTTGTCCGCCTCCGCCTTTTCCTGGGCCACCAAAGCCTCGTGGCGCAGCTTGGCCGCAGCGGACTTAGCGTCGAGGCCAAGGCGAGCGTAGACACGCATCAAACGGTACTGTGGCGCGGGATTTTTCGGGGCGAGGCGGGCGGATCGCTCAAACGCCGCGGCCGCTCCCTTCCAATCGGAGTTCTGCTCAAGGAGACTCCCCAGTTCAAAATGACTTTCCGGAAAGCGCGGTTGGAGCGAGATGGACTTCCGCAGCGCCGCCGCATCGCGCGCGGCCTTGCCATACAAAAAATGACCGAGAAAATTGGCGGGATGTGTCTCGGCGTATTTGGCGAAAACGGACTTGACCTCCTCCTCCCGCGGTCCGGCGTGCTCCAGAATGCGGCCGAGGAACGCAACGGGTTGCTCCGCAGCGGTGTCGCGATGGGCGGCTTCCAGGAAGGCGCCGACGGCATCGGGGAAGCGCCGCTGGCCGTAGTAGGCCACGCCAAGGGAGAGCCGCACCTGAGCGCTTTCCGGAAAACGCGATTTAGCATTTTCCAAAACGAGAGCGGCTTCCTTGAAATTTTGCGTACTCAACAGAACGTTGCCGAGGTCTGTGTAGAGGGTTTCGCGGCCAGGCTCGCTGCGGATCGCCTGTTGCAACTGCAGCACCGCCTGCGCGGGATCGCCGGCGCCTTGCAGCGCCATGAGAAGCAGAGCGAGCATCCCCTAGATTATATCGGCCCAGTTCAGAACGTAATGCGCGCCTGCACCTGAATCCAGCGGTTCGTCGCAGCGGTCTGCGATTGGATCCGGCCGAAGTTCGTATTGAACGGGTCAGTGGACGGCGAGTTCATCTGCGAACGGTTCTGGACGTTTAGCGCGTCCAGCCGCAACTGCATCGCGGACTTTTCCGTCAGCTTTACGCTCTTGGAGACGTTGGCATTCCACTGACTGGTCATATCGCGGCGCAGGTCATCCAGGCGCGTCGGGAAGACGCGCCGGTGAAATGCGGCAGGACCGCGCGCGGCTGTCTTTTCGAAGTCGGCGGTATTGAACCAGCTATCCCAGGTGCGGTCTACCTTGGTAATGTTGGCGAGGTCACTGCCGTAATAGAAGACGTTCCCCCAGTCGATGAGCGGGCCGGGCTGCCATTCGTAGGTGGCGGCGAACTGCCAGCCGCCCAGCGCCATGTCCGCGGCGCGATTCAGGCCCGAGAGATACTTCTTACCCTTGCCGACGGGCAACTCGAAAACGCCGGTGGCGGTGAAGCGGTGCGGACGGCCGTCGTTCGATTGCCGCTCTGTTCGCCCGGCGTCGAACTCGTTGAAGAAGAAATCGGCCTCGCGGAGGTTCATCCGGGTGTAGGCGATATTCAAGTTCCAGCCTGTAGAGAACCGTTTTTCATAGGTCACCTGCAGTTCGTGGGACTTGGTGTAGCCGCTGAATTCGGTGTTGTTTGTGAGACCGTTCATGTGAGTGAAGGGCCGCAGCAACTGGGAGCGCGGAATAAATTCGCGGGTGAAGAATCCGTTGGCGCTCATGTCGGCCCACTGCGCGGCGCTATAGTCGGCGCGATTCAGATTATTGAGGCGGAACGGATTTGGAATGTTCGCGTTCAAAAACGTAGCGTTGCCGTCGTTCCGGGTTGTGCCGGAGGCCCAGTAGCGTTCCGGCAGCGGGCTGAGATTGCGGCCGATGGAGATGCGATCGGAGTACGCGCCGGTGTAGCTGGCGTTCAAAACGGAGCGGCGGCCAATTTGACGCTGAATACCCACCTGCCAGCGCTGTTGGCGTGCATGCGGCTGATCGAACGCGGTGAAGTTATAACCGCGCCCGACGCGCGCCATGCTGCCCAGCGCGTTGCCGGTCGGCGCGTCGAAGCGGGTTCCATC
>VFZO01000096.1 GCA_016871155.1 Acidobacteriota bacterium
AGTAACGCGCGATCCCTGGAAGTCGATCTTGAGAAGGCCGTTGAACGAGAGCTGAAAGGGCTGGTTTTGTTTGTCACCCATTGGGTGCTGTCCTCCGCAGGGGTCTTCGCTGCCTTCAAACCCCTATGGATATTGATGCGGACGAGCATCCGGGAGATTCGCACGCGCGGCTCAAAACGGAAATGTGGGTTCAAGGGCAGCATCGCGGCAGGCGTGGGCTTCCCATAAGAAAAGAGCTTCAGCTCCTGCTTTCCGGGAAGGCCGTCGGGCAGCCGGCGAATCAGAACCACGCGGTTGCGGTCGCCGCGCAGTGAGATGCCGCCGGCCTCGCCCAGCGCCGTCAGCACCGTGGCCGAGGCGGCCAGCGAAACCGTTCCAGGCCGCAGAACCTCGCCGGACACATACGCCTTCTGGGCGGAAAAACCGCGAATCTGAATACTGATGCGCGGCGTCTTCAACTGCGAGGAGTACGCGGCTTCCAGATCCTTCCGGACCTCCTCGACAGTGCGCCCCGCCAGCATCACATCACCCACCAACTGCAGGGAGATCCGTCCGTCGGGCCGGATAATGACACTCCCTTCGTTCAGCTCAGGATTGTAGAAAAATCGCACATCCACCACGTCTCCCTGTTGCATCCGGTACTGCGGATCTGGATCGACGGCCGGAGGCGTCTGCGGCGGCGTGGTCTGGCCGGTAAGCAGGGGAAGGAAAAGGGCGAAGAGCGGAAGGCGGGAAGTGAAAAACGGCATCATGCGGGTGCACCTGAGGTAATTTTAGTCTGCGCCGCCGCTTCGGTCAGACTCCATGCCTCGCCGTGGGGATCGTTCCGAAGCAGGAAAAAGGCAAGCGCCTGATAAAACAGAAGGCGCAAAAACCCGGCGGAAGTGCTGATCGCCGCGGCCATTGCAGCTCCATTGCCGGGGACGAGGATGAAATAGGCGAGGGCAACCAACGGGATCGCAAGCAGGTCTGCCGCCAGCAAAGCGCGCGGATACGTGTAGAGAAGGAGCGGAATCGTGAGAGGAAAATTGATGAGCGCGGCCAGGCCAGACGGAAGCAGGATGAGGATCACTTCGCGGGCGCGCAGGTACTTGGGCGGCAGCAGGTGGGCTCCTAGCGTGCCGGTTCCGAGCCACACCAGCAGGAACAGCACGACCGAAACGCCAAGCAGCAGGGATTGGACCTGCACATAACGGGTGATCAGGGTGCCGGCGCGCCACATGGGCAGCACGCGAGGGCTGAAGACGGCCGCGGCGTAGGTCCCAAACAGTTGCGGCACCAGCGCGAACATCTGCGCCGCCCCGAAAATTCCCGCCTCTTCCACGCCGCCGAAGCTCGAGATAAAGAACACATCCATCCGGCTGGCAATCGAACCGGCGACTACCGTGGGCAGGTACCAGGCCAGAATCCGGGCCAACTCGGCCGCGGCGTCCCGGCTGAAGGGTGCCGATAAGACCGGCCGGGTGAACCAGAACAGCCCGAAGATCGTAACCGCGAACGCGGCGAAGAAGTAGATCGCTAGAATCCGCTCCGGCGTCGGAGTCGAGAGCAACAGGAGCAAGCCGATCGATCCAAACCGCGCGACCGTGTGCAGCAGATCCGAAACGCCGTACGCCACGAATCGCCGCTCGTTCTGAAAGTGGACTTGCATCGACCGGAACATCAACAATCCCAGCAGCGCGCCCAGGGCCAACAGCAGCACCGCCGCCTGGCTCCTGTCCTGGAAAAGCGCCTGGCTGATCCCGGGCAGCGCGAACAACAGCGGTCCCAGCAAAAGCAGGCTCGCCGCCGGTTTGAGCAACAACCCGGCTTTCTCGATCTGCCGCGCCCGGAGCGGGTCCGTCATGCGGTAGAGCGGTGCCAGACGGAAAATCGCCATGTCGATGGCCGAACCGAAAATCGAATCCAGCAGTAGAATGGCCGCCAGCGACACGGACACGATTCCGAACGAAGCCGGGCCCATATAACGGATCAGGACCAACGACAGCAGAAGCTGACTCACCCCGCCAATGCCTTTGGGAACCGCGACAAGCAACACATCCTTTAGTGTCGATTGCCCCTTCTCCGTTTCAATCGCCGCTTTTTGCCCAGCAAGCGGCTGGTGGGTGGAGTCGGATTGTGAGCGGGGGCTCATTAGGTTCTTGGGTTTATCTAGCCAGAATTTCGTGAATTCCGAGTGAGTACCGATGCCGAGCGCAGTACTGGACTTCACACCACCAAAATGGTCGGCTACGCCCGGTTTTGACTATCTCTGTAGTCTATTCTCAGAATGCGCAGCAACCATTCGCGCGCTGAAGAGCAGTTCGACCTTGTCCACGGGTTCGGTTTTGCCTGAGGCCGCCGATCCATCCCTTCAGCCCGCCGGATGAGACTTTGCCCCGGCAATCGTTGGGGTGTAAGACCACGGGATCTTGTTCCAACGACATGTCTTAAGGATAGTCTGTATGGCATAAGTTTTCAATCGAGCATTTGTACCTATACTCCGTGCAAAGCCCTACTCCATCCTGGGCTGAAGGTAGAGGTTTCAATCTAGGGCCCGCTCTGCGCGCCTGTGGAAAACCTTCTTTTGCCAGTGAACCGGACGCCGCTCCCGTGCAGAAATGCTCGATTTCGGACACTCCGGCTACCTGGATCTGACGGAGTTGCGCCGGCATCGGTACCCCCGAAAGAGGGCATCCAACACGAAAGCGTTAACATTTCGAAACTCAATTCTAGGAACCCATGGGAGCGTCCGGCGCAGTGTGTCCAAGTCCGTTTCACCCCACCTTTTCTCCTTTGTTTCGCCCGGCGGACACGGAATCCGGTTGCGGTTGCCTGAAAGGTCGAGCGCCCGGACCGGCCCCCGGCAATCCCCGCGAAAATTCCGCACGGATTGAGACGGTGATACCAACGAGGAGCGGAAGGGCCGGCAGGCGTTGTTTAGGCAGGCCGCTCCACCTTCCGCGCCAACACGAAACATTAATCCACCCGCGGCGCGCGCATCTGTATTATGCTGTCAACAGCGTCCACGCGGCTAAGGCCAGGAGTGCGCGCAAGATCTCTTCAAAAAACCCAAGGAAAGGTAGGTGTCTGCAGTGAGTTCATCGAACGGCTCAACAAAAGACAATCTCACCAAATCCGGTTTCTCCCGCCGCTCCTGGTTGCGCGGCGCGGGTATCGGCACTGGTGTTGTAGGCACGGGCGTCCTGGAACAGGAAGCCGAGGCCCAACAGGCGAAGGTAATGAGCGGCGAGGTCGAGATCAGCCTCGACATCAACGGCCGCAAACGGCCGGTGAAGGTGGAACCGCGCACGACGCTGTTGGATGCGCTCCGTAACCGCCTGGACCTGACGGGCGCTAAGCGCGTGTGCGACCGCGCGACGTGCGGCGCTTGCACGGTCATCGTCGGCGGCAAGGTCGTCTATGGATGCACCATGCTCGCCGTCGACGCCGCCGGCAAGTCGATTCAGACCATCGAGGGCATCGCGCCCGAAGGCCAGTTGCACCCGGTGTCCCAAGCCTTTGTCAACAACGACGCTCAGCAGTGCGGCTACTGCACGCCGGGCTTCGTGATGGCGGCGAAGGGATTCCTGGACAAGAACCAGAACCCGACCGAAGCGCAAGTGGACAAAGCCATGGCCGGCAACATCTGCCGTTGCGGCACCTATGTGGGCGTTCGCAAGGCCGTTCTCGAAGCCGCCAAGCGAGGAGGTTCCAATGCTTGAGTACAAATGGCCGCCGATGAACAAGCGGAAGGTGATGGGCACGCGGTTGAGCCGTCTGGACGGCGCCGCGAAGTCCTCCGGCCGCGCCAAGTATCCGTCCGATCTGAATCCGCCCGGATTGCTGCACGCCGTGCTTCTGGTTTCCCCGCACGCGCATGCCAAGATCCGCTCCATCGACACCGCGCCGGCCAAGAGCATGCCGGGCGTCGCCGCCGTTCGCACCTTTGTGCAGGCGGGCGCCGAGATTCAGTGGGCCAACGCCGAAATCGCTATCGTCGCGGCGAACACCGAAGAGCAGGCCCGCGACGCGGTTCGCGCCATCAAGATCGACTACGAAGTGCTGCCCCATGTTGTCCGTGAGGAAAATCTGGCGAAGGCCGGCACCCGCGCCAAAGCGGCCGGCGAAGTAATTGTGGGCGATCCGGACAAAGCGCTGCAGGACGCCGAAGTTGTTCTGCAAGGTGAGTACGGCATCCCGGTTATTACCCATTGCTGCCTGGAGCCGCACGGCCAGACCATTGAGTGGAAGGGCGAGACGATCAACTTCTGGCCTTCGACGCAGGCCGTTTCGACGGTGGCCAACCAGTTGGCGACCATCATCAACGTACCGGCGGCATCGATCAACGTCACTTGCGACTACATGGGCGGCGGTTTCGGCTCCAAGTTCCCGCCCGACTCCTGGGGCGCCGAGTCGGCCAAGCTTTCGAAAGATGCGGGCGGCCGTCCGGTGAAACTCTTCCTGGATCGCGCCACGGAACTAACCATCGCCGGCGTTCGTCCTTCGCACTTCCTGAAGGTGAAGGTCGGCGCGAAGAAAGACGGCTCGATCACTGCCTGGCAGTCGGACTCTTGGTCCTCCGGCGGCTTCGGCGGCGGCGGTATGGCGCCGCTTCCCTACGTCTATGCCAACATTCCGAATCGCCGCTTGAACCATGCGGCGGTTTCGCTCAACGCCGGTCCGCAGCGCGCTTGGCGTGCTCCGAATCATCCGCAGGCTTCCTACCTCACCACGGCCGCGATGACCGACTTGGCCGCGAAACTCGGGCTGGATCCCTACGACGTCTTCCACAAGAACGCGAACCTGACGCTGCGCGAAGCGGTGTACAAGTCGCAGCTTGAGAAGGCCGCGAAGATGATCGATTGGAAGGCGAAGTACCACGCGCCCGGCGAAGGCAAAGGCACGGTTCGAAGCGGCGTCGGTATTGGCGTCGCCACCTGGGGCGGCGCGGGCCACGCCTCGAAGTGCAAGGTCACGCTGCATCCGGACGGTTCGGTAGAAGTGGAAATCGGCTCGCAGGATATCGGCACCGGTACGCGCACGTGCATCACGATGGTCGCGGCGGAGACGCTGGGACTGCCGATGAGCGCGATTCGCGTCAAGATTGGCAAGAACGCCTATCCGGCTTCCGGCCCCTCGGGCGGTTCCACCACTATTGGCGGCGTCTCCACCTCCACCCGCAAGGCGGCGGTGAACGCGTTGAACAAGCTCTTCGAGAAGGTGGCGCCCAGCCTGGGCGTGCCGGCCGACGACCTGGAGGCGTTGGACAGCCGGATTCAAGTGAAGGGCAATCCGAACAAGGCTCTCAGTTGGCGGCAGGCGGCGCAGAAGATGGGCCCCTCTCCGATCGAAGAGATGGGCGAAAACGTTCCGGCGCAGGCTCCGCGCGAAGGCTTGAACACGCTTGGCGTCGCCGGCGTACAGATGGCCGAAGTGGAAGTCGACACCGAGACCGGTATCGTCAAAATGCGGAAACTCGTGGCGGTGCAGGACTGCGGCTTGGTCGTCAATCCCAAGACGGCCGAAAGCCAGGTGTTCGGCGCCTGCATCATGAGCATCTGCGCGGCTCTGTTCGAAGAACGCGTGATGGACGCGGTGACGGGCAAGGTGTTGAACCCCGACATGGAGTTCTACAAACTGGCCGGACTGCCGGACATCGGGCAGATCGAAGTGCAGATGGACATCACGCCGGAGCACGACGCGCGCGGCATCATCGGACTCGGCGAGCCTTGTGCCATCGGCGGCATCGGCGCCATCGCCAACGCCGTCCATAACGCCATCGGTGTTCGCCTGCCGGTCATACCGGCGACACCCGACAAGGTCCTTAACGCCATCGGCAACCGGAGGTACGCATAACATGCAAGCGTTCGAATACGGAAACCCCACATCCGTCAAGGAGGCCATCGGCCTTCTGGGCACCGATTGGGAAGCCGGCGCGGTTCTGGCCGGCGGCACCGATCTACTCAGTCTGATGAAAGACTACGTGATGTCGCCCAAGCGGGTAGTGAACATCAAGGGCATTAAAGAGCTGGGCGGCATTTCGAAAAAGGGTGGCAATATTCGCATCGGCGCCACCACGACGCTCGACGATCTGGCCAACAACGCCACGATCCGCGCTTCGTTCCCGGCGCTGGTGCAGGCCGCACTCGGCGTGGCCAGCCCGCAGCTCCGCAATATGGGCACGGTGGCCGGCGACCTCTGCCAGCGCCCCCGTTGCTGGTACTTCCGCCGCGGCCACGGCCTACTAGCGAAAGGCCCGAACGGCCAATCGCTTGTGCCGGGCGGCGAAAATAAGTACCACGCGATCTTCTCGAGCGGCCCGGCGTACTTCGTCAGTGCGTCGACGCTGGGACCCGCGCTGGTGGCACTGGGAGCGAGCGTAACCATCGCCGGCCCCAGCGGCAACCGCTCGGTGCCTGTCGAGAAGTTTTTTGTGTCGCCCTCCTCGGACACACAAAGAGAGATCGACCTGAAGCCGAACGAGATCGTGACCGAAATCCTGGTGCCGTCGCCGGCCACCAGGAACGCCACGGTCGAGCTTCGCGAGCGCGAATTGGTGGACTGGCCGCTGGTGGCCGCCGCTGTCGCGCTGCGAATGAGCGGATCCAATGTGTCGAGCGCTTCGATCGCGCTGGGCCACGTCGCACCATCCATTTGGCGGGCGTCGCAAGCCGAGAAGATGCTCGTCGGCAAGCCGCTCACGGTGGAGTCGGCCGAAGCGGCCGGCGAAGCGGCGGTTGCCAACGCCACGCCGCTGAGCCAGAACGCCTACAAGGTCAAGATGGCGAGAGTCGCCGTGAAGCGGGCTCTGCTGGCCGCCGCCGGAGTCAAGGCGTAATGGAACGCGCGGGACTCACCAGGATCGACGACGATCGCTGCAACCTCCTGCGCTGGAAGGGTATGTTTATTGACGCCATGTGGGACCCCAAGGTCCCACATGGTAACGATCGTGCCTTTTGGTGCCATCTAACGCAAAACTGTCTCGGCCCCGATTCGCAATTGGTGGACGAGTACGAGTGCAACGAAACCCGTAAGTGCTACAAGGCTTTGTAGTACGCTTAATTTCAGGAGACCCAAATGAAATCTTGTTTGTTCGCTCTGCTGTCCGGTTCGCTGCTCCTGGCCAATGGTCTTGCCACCAAGCAGCTACGCGGAATGTATGTCGAAGCCCGCACGGCCGACGTGTTCGTGGGCCCGTGCTTCGCAAACTCGGAAGTTGAAAACTCGGGCGATCTGGCCGTCATGGGCTGGAAGATCTCCCAAGGAAGCTGGGAAGGCGTGAAGCTGGACGGGCTGGGTGTCGTCGGCGTCGTGAAGGCGTCGGCCACGCTGGGCGATGTGCACCACACCGCCTACCCGGTGAAGTCCATCCTCATCATCGACGAAAACGCCACCCCCGAACAGCGGCTGGCGCTGGCGTCGTTCGCCAAGCGCATGAGCAAGGATCTGCTCTCCGACGTGGTCCGCATCGAATACAAGCCCGTGTCTCTGACCGTCGAGAACGAAAACCCGCACACCGCCAAGGCGACGATGCGCGCCGGCGATCTGGCCGCCATCCAGACCCGCGCCATTCTGGCCTCGGACCATGTCTGCTCGCACGAGGACGTCTGGTATCAGCCGTTGACGGAAGTCGACCACGCGATGCCGGCGTTCACCATGTCGCACTACTACAAGGGCCAGGGCCTGAACACCACCTGGTCGAGCCCGAACAAGTCGAGCGCTTTCGTGGCCAACTTCCACCTGAGCGAGTAGTTCGCGGTCTCCAGTTGTTTGAAGCGGCCGGCCATCGCGCCGGCCGCTTCGTTTTTTTTGGAAGGAGTTTTTCGGATGTTCCGCGGCACGCTGGCGCGAGGCGGCAAGTTGAGCAAGGGCGGCGCGCTCCTGCTTCGGTGCGTTGGCGCGGCCTTGATTCTATTGGGCGCTTCCGAGGTGGTCCCGGCGATTCCGGCACTTGTGGCGGGACAGCGCGCGACGGGAATCGTAACGGATATCAGGGAAGGACCGGTCCGTAGGGAGCGGATCGTGACGCTGCGGGTGAACGAACGAACGGTGGAAGCCCGCGTCACAAGAGGCCGCACGCCCGGCATCGTCCGGACCGGCCAGGCGATGGAGGTCGCCTACGTTCCCGGAAATCCGGAGATCGTGTACCCTCTGCACCTCTCGGCGCCCTGGGGCGGCGGCGCGGCGTTCGGCGCGATCGGCGCGTTTCTGGTGTGGCTGGCGCGGAGGGCGAACCACGCGGCGGCGTAGCGCGCCCCGCCCCGCAAACGCAATTGCACCTGTCTAGACAGGTGCAATTGCGTTTGCCGCGCCTAGTTCTGGCCCATCAGATCGGTCCGGCGACGCAAGACTTCGCGTCGCTGAGACTCGACCATCGGCCCAACCCGCTTGTTGAACGCCGAGTACTCCTCCGGCGAAAGAGAGAGTGCCGCGATCGTATGGCCCTTATCGAGTTCCGCGAACGTATCGGTGCCGGCCGTGATGCGGAACTCCACGTCGGCGCCGAACGCGACGCGGCTCACCACCACCCAACGGCCCGCCTTTTTAACCGCGGGTACGACGACGCTTTTCCAGACCTCCTCCCACTCGGCGCGCTTGTCCCCGCGCACGCGGACGTGCTGCCGGATCTGCAAAGGAGAGACTTTCCCCGGGGTCTGCGGCACCGACAGATCGGCGATCGTGCGGATCGTAATCGCCGATCCACGCTCGATCAGTGCGTCGCGCTGGTCCAGGATGCGCCGCCAATCCTCACCGGCGCCTTTCCGGAACGGGGATTCGCTGTCGAAACGCGCCAGCGAATCGAGAAAGACCGTCACTTGGTACGTGTTATTGTTCCCGGTCACGCTTGTGCCTTGATGGATGACGGTATTCTCCCCGCCTTTACGCGTCGCGGGCAGGTAGCGGTTCTTGAGATAGTCCTCAAACGCCAGATTCATGCCGGGCTTCACTTCGTAGGTAGCGACGCGGGCGTACCGGCGCAGCGGAGGCGGGTCGGCGGCGTAGACACTGGTCAACAGCGCGACCGCGGTGATTGAACTTGCAAGTTTCATGATGATTGGTTCTCCTGGGGTGAGCTGCGTATCAATTCGCGGCCCCGCCCTCAGCAGCGCCGCCACGCCCCGGAAAGGGCCAACGATCGTCGGAATCGGCAGCCCCCACCCCGCCGCAATTGCACCTGTCGAGACAGGTGCAATTGCGTTTGCTGCGAATACGCTTACGGAGCCGAAACGGCAATCAAAGCCGAATCCGTAATATTCTGCGTCCCGAACCGCATCGAAATTTCCACGTTCACCGCATCGCTGGGCCGGACAGCAGCCGGTACGCGGACATTGAGCTGATACAGGCCCGCGTAGCCCGGCGTGACGCCGGCGAAAACGACCTCCGCGCCGACGCCGCCAACCGTCACCGTAACCGGCGCGACGACCTTGTACAACACGCTTCCGTCCGCCGGCGCGACCGCGCCGTTCCCGAGCCGCGGCCCGGCCTCCGTTCCATCCGGTGTCGCCAAGCCGAGCCCCGTGACGTAGAACTGCAAAATGTCGCCGGGTTTAGCCGGAGCCGCACAGCTTGAAAGCGGGCTGATCTCGTTAGCCGCGCAATCCACGGGGAAACGAAGCGCCGCCGCTACCGCGCCCGGCAGCGGAAGCCATGCCGAATTCGGCAAGGTGGCGATGGCGAAGGAGCGCTTCGTGTCGGTCGGATCGGTAAGCTTGAACAAGGACGGCAGCGATTCGACCGTGAACATGGGGTAGTTGATCGTGCCGTCGGGCGTTTTCAACGTCAGCACGACCCGCCGCCGGACGGGCAGATCCATCGGAGAGACGAAGTTCACCTGCCCCTGCGGCTCGTAGACGCCGAGCACGGGCACCGCCCGTCCATCCAGTTCGACGGAAACGTCGCCGGCTTTCAGCGAGGTGAACCCACCCGTCGCCGTCGCTCCGCCGAAGTTCACGCCAAAGATGGACTGCAGTGCGCCGGGCGCCAAGCCAAAATATTTGTTGGTAGCCGTCGAAACAGTCGAGATCACCGGCTGCCTTGTTCCGACGACAAACTGTACCGAATTCCCAGCCGTTCCATCGGCAGAGACTCGCAGTGTGTAGGCGCCCGCGGCCATGTCCTTGGGCACATTGAAATAGATGCGCGTCCAGCCCAGAATGCTGTTGAACCGGTTGACCTGCCGGTAGAACGGGATCCCCTCTTCAGGATCGATTACAGCCCGGACATTCTCCATCTGCCGCCCATTCACGGTCAGTTCCACCTTGGCCGCAACGGGAACCGGCACGGCAGGAAACGTCAGCGAAGGAGTGGCGGGGTTCGAGACGCCGAGGCCGGTCGCCATGACAAAAAGGGCCTCGCCCGGAACCAAGGGATTCGATGCGCTCACGGGTGGATACTCGAGTATCGACACGCCGTTCTCCAAGACGGTGCGAGTCCGGTAGATCCGCGTGATCATGCCGCTGCCTTCGCGCGACCAATCGCTCGTCAATAGATTCGGCGCGACGCGGGCGACCGTCACGGTTCTGGTCGCATTCGTTGTGCCGTCCTGCGTGATGACAAGAGGATGCGTTCCGGGCGCAAGGTCGTAAGGCGGGACGGCTTCGATGACCGTAGCCGAGAAGCTGCGGATGGAGGTATTCCTGCCGCCCGCCGTTACCGCAATGACCGGAGGCTGACTGACGCCGGGCGTGGCACGGACCAGATTCGTCCCGCGCACGATAATCGGGTCACCGGGCGCCACCGTGGTGGAACGGCCCTGTAGTTCCAGAACCGATGTAATCGTCCCCGTCTGGGCATAAACCGCTAAAGTGCAAGTCAAGCAGGCAAGCCGAAGCAAATGCAATGTCATAGAGATCCTTTCGCTTCCGATGCTGAGAACGGAGATGTTCCCATAGGCGAAAACGAAGGACCCGGGGTGACAAGAAAACCGGCTGTCAGTAGCTCAAGCGCAGGCCGAACTGAATCTGCCGCGGAACGTTGACCTGCGACAGGCGAATGCGGCCGAAGTCGGCCGAGGTGATCGAGGTGTTCGGACCGGCGAACACGACGTTGTTGAAGGCGTTGAACAACTCCGTCCGGAAGTCCAGACCCACCCGTTCGTTGACGCTGATCCGCTTTTCGATGAGGATGTCCCAGTTTCTGTTACCGGGTTGGCGCACCTGATCGATGTTTCTGGAGGCCGTGCCAAAGGTGAATTGCGGCGCGCGGCGGAACGCGTTGGCTTGAAAATACGGCGCGCCATCGACGAACGAACGCGAGCCGAGCGCGGCGGGCTCGCCCGTCGCGTCCGGACGCTGGCCGCCGCCGAAGGAGTTCGAGTCGTTCGGACCGCTCACTTGAATCGGCAGCCCGCTGTCCCAGGTAAAGTACAACCCCGTGGACCATCCGCCGGCGATGCGTGCCCACGCGCCACGGTTCAACCGCGGCTTACCGACACCATAGGGAAGCTCATAGCGGAGGCTGAGCCGGACCACGTCGGTCAGATCGTAAAAAGAAACCGACCGGTCACACGAGAAACAACGGCTGTTGGCGAATCCGCCCGGCCCAAGAAATCCGCCGAAGTCGCCGACGTTGTCCATCAGCTTCGAATGGGTCCAGGCGAACAGGACGGCGAGCCCGTCGGCGAACCGGCGCTCCACGCGGGTCTGCAGCGAGTGGTAGCTGGAGTGGCCAACGGGCGCCTGGCTGGCGGCCATCGATGTGAAGTGCGGATACGGCCGCAGGAGTTGCCCGCGTTGGATCGTCGCCCGCGAAAGCGTGGAGGTGGGATCGGTAATGACGCCCGCGAACGGATTCGGCACCGTCGCATTCAACTGCGTACCCAACGAAAGCAGTTCCGGAGCGAGCTGGTTGTACTGTACGCCACTGGGCAGCGCAACACCCGTGGAGGACGCATAGCCCGCTTCCACCACCATTTGCCAAGGCAATTGTCGCTGCACGTCAAAGGACCACTGGAGCTGATAGGGCAGCCGCTGCTGGCGGAGCGGGCCGCTGATGCCCTGCCCCAGGTTCGTCAACAGGCCCAACGAGTTTCCGGTCGGTTGAACAAAGCCGCCCGGCAACGGATTGGCGAGGTTGAACAGCGGCGTCACGCCGTCGGGCTGGGCGACCAGCGAGCTCGTCGTCCGCTGGAACCCGAGCGAAGAATCCGTATTGGGGGCAATCGACGAAGTGAAGACGCCAAAGCCGGTCCGAACGACCGTCTTGCTGTTCACGTCCCAAGCCAGGCCAATGCGCGGGTCCCAGTTGGTCGTGTCGGCGATTTGGGTACGCCGGCCGGTGCCGCCGGTCGCGGTGAAACCAACGCCGCCGCGCAGGTCCGGGAAACCGGCGGCTTGAATTCCCGTGGGGGTCGCAAGGTCGAGAAACACATACTTGTTCCCGGTCTCCAGGCGAGGAAGTTCCAGGGAGTAGCGCAGCCCCAGCGTTAAGGTCACCCGCCGCGTCACCTTCCATTCGTCCTGGAAGTAACCGGCGTAGTAGGGATGAATGTGCAATTCCAAGGGGCGCAGCGTATAGCCCACGCCGGCCACGCCGAGTTGCAGGTCCGCCAACCCCCGGCCGGTTCGCGCCGCGGCCGCCTGCGGATTCGGTCCCGCCGTGAAACCGCCGCCCGCGCTAATCGATAGCGGCGACGATTGATCGATCGACACGGGGAACCTCCGCCAATCGAAGCCGGCCTTGTAGGTATGCTTGCCTCGCAGCAGCGTAAGGGAGGCGTTGTACTGCCAGGTGCGCGACTTGACCGCGTTGTACCCCGTACCCGTAACACCCACCTGCGTCAACCCGCCAACGGAAAACACCGGGAAGTACTTGACGCGCTGGCCATCCACCAGCGAACGGTTGAGGCCCAGCGACGTCTGATCGAAATTGAGCGACAGCGGCGTCCGGTTGGTCTCGCTCTGCGCCATGGACAGGTGGTGTTGAAAAATGGTTCCGGGTCCGATGGACCATGTGTGGTTGCCAACCCAGTTGATACCGGGGATCCGGTTGGGCGTTTCCACGGGCGAGGCGAAGTGCCCGAAGACCAGCGGCTGGGCGTTGATGTTCTGGAACCAGTTGTACCGTGCGAAGACCGTGTGCCGCGGGCCGATCTGATGATCCACGCGCGCGTCGACGCGATTCCCGTTCAATGCGTTCGCCGCCGCGACGAAAAAGTTGCTGATATCGCTCTGCCCGAGGCCGCGCTGCGTCGGAGCCGGGTAATACTGCATGAGATTCGCCGCGATCGGGTGAATAGTCGATGCCGGAATCAGGTTGCCTGCGAACGGCGTTCGAATGAAGCGGGTCGTGCCGGCGGGCCGGTCCGGATCCAGGCGCGTCGTCCGGGGATCGAAGATGGTGAAGGGCTGGCCGCCGGTGTCGCGCGTCTGCGAGTAGTTGCCGGTCCGTTCCAGCGCCGTCGGCACGGTGCCCGTGTACGGGTTGAGAGAGCGCTGGCGCAAACCTTCGTAGGCAACAAACCAGAAGGTCCGGTTCTTGCCGTTATAGATTTTCGGCAGCAGCACCGGGCCGCCGCTGGTGAAGCCGAACTGGTTCCGCTTAAAGGATGGCTTGCTGGTAAGCCCGGCGCGGTTGGAGTTGAATCCGGCGGCGTCCAGAACGCTGTTGCGAAGAAACTCGTGGAACGTCCCGTGGAGTTCGTTCGTTCCGGACTTGATCGAGAAACTCACCACGCCGCCGCCGGTGCGTCCGAACTCGGCGGCGTACGGAGAAGTATTGACTTTGAACTCCTGCACCGAATCGAGCATCGGCATCGCCGACACCTGATTGTTGTACGTGCCCGTGTTGGCGGCGCCATCGATCAGGATCTCGCTGGTGGATCCACGCCCGCCGTTCACGCGGAAATTGTTGGTTGTCGACTGCGACGCGGTGTTGTCGCCGGCAAGGCGTCCGGTCGTGACACCCGGTACATTGGCTAGCAACAGGTAGGGGTTCCGCACGTTCAACGGGATCGACATCAGAAACTTGTTTTCGACCACCGTGCCGCGGTCGGCGCGATTGGCGGTCAGCAGCGGAGCTTGGTCGGTGATGGTAATGGACTCCTTCAGTTCGCCCGGCTGCAGGACGAGATTGAACAGGCGGGTCTGTGCGATCTCAAGACGGAAGCCATCAACGCGGGCCTCCTTGAAACCGGCCAAGGAAGCGCGTAAATCGTAGACGCCCGGTTGGACGGGCGGCAGAACGAAATTGCCCTCGCTGTTGCTGACCGCCGAGGAGAGGATGCCCGTCGCGCGGTTCGTGAGCGTCACAGCCGCCCCGCCGGCGACCGCTCCCGAGGAGTCTGTCAATCGTCCGGAAACGACGGGGCTCTGTGCTAGAAGCGAAGCACCGAACAGCAACCAGGCGAGTCTCATGACCGAAGTATCGCACGCGCGTTGCGGCACCTGGCACCGGCAGGTACTTTCAATCGCAAGAAATTGGCTCACCGGGCCCGGCCCATTTTTTGGGGCGATAAGTCCATTTTTCCGGCAAGCCGCATTCCGCCTCGCGCGCCGGACCGGGTGCCGGCGCGTTGCCGCGTCAAATTCTCCTAAACTTTTAGTTGACACGGGCTTCCGATCGGCGCATACTCCTAACTACTTAGGAGGTCCGATTGCCAAAACGCAAACAACCCGGCTCCGGGCTCACACCGCTCGAACTGGAAATCATGCACGTGCTGTGGCGCACGGGACCGGCGAACGTCCAGACGGTGCTTTCCGGAATGGAAGGCCGCGATCTTGCCTACACCACCGTGCAAACGATGCTCAACATTCTGCATCGCAAAGGCAAAGTGAGCCGCCGCCTGAAAGACCGCGCCTACTACTATCAGCCGGTGCTCAGCCGCAAAAATGCGGTGGGCCAGGCGATCGGCGAAATGCTGGATAAGTTCTTCGATGGTTCGGCGGACCGGCTCGTTCTGAGCCTGCTCGAAACACGCCATCTGACAAAAGAGAAACTGGAGCGCATTCAAGCGCTGGCATCCGGCCTGGAATCGGAAAAGAAAGGAACCGGCCATGACTGACGATCAACTGCTGACCTTCTTACTCAACACGCTATGGCAGGTACCCGCGATTGCGTGTGCGGCCTGGATCGCGAGCCGCATGCTCAGGAAGGGCCCCGCGGCGCATACACACATTGTCTGGGTTTCGGCCCTTGCGGCGTCGGTGATGCTGCCGCTGGCCAGCGTGCCGCGTGGAGTCCAAACAAACACGGTGGAGTGGACTGTGCCCGTTCCGGCACCGGAAGCGGCACAGGCGAAACTTCCTATTTCTCCCGTCCAGCCGGCAAGCGCACCGCACCCACGCGTGGTTGCGTTCCCGTTCAACGCGGCCCGGATCTGCACAGGGGCGTTCCTGTTGTTCCTGCTCGTGCGCCTGCTTGGCGTCGGCCGCGCATGGTACAGGACCGCCGCCATCCGCCGGTCCGCGAGCGGCAAGGCGGCGCCGCCAGCTGTCGACACCGTTTGGCGGCGGTGCTTGGCGGCGTTCTCGCTGCGCGATGTGGACCTGCTTTGGTCGGCCAGCGTTTCCAGCCCGGTCACGGTGGGGATGTGGCGGCCGGCGGTAATTCTGCCCGAGGCGTTGCGCGAGCCTGTTTCGGACGATGTCTTGACGACCGCGATCGGGCACGAGTTGGCGCATATCGCGCGCAGGGATTTCGCGCTCGGCCTGCTTGGCGAGCTGATCCTGGCGCCCGTGTCGTTCCATCCGGCGGCATGGCTGATTCGCCGTGGCGTGAACCGCGGCCGGGAGATGGCTTGCGATGAGTTGGTAACGGCGAAGCTGCTGGACCGGCACGTGTACGCGCGTTCGATCCTACAGATCGCGGAGAAGATGAGCGGCTTGCGCGAGCCAGGCTATTCGCTCGGCGTTTTTGATGGAGACATTTTGGAAGAGCGGATCCGGCGGCTGACGGAGCGCGCCGAATTCAGCGGGAGACGGGCGGGTCTGCTATTCGCCGCCGGACTCTCAACGCTGGCGATTGGCGTGTTGGCCGCGTCGGCGCTGGCCCTCTCGGTCCAAGCGCAGAGCGGAGCGCGGACGGAGTTGCAACTCGGCATCGCCGCCGCCAACGAATCCAGCTTCAAGCGCGCGATCGCTCACTTCGAAGCGGCCGTCCGGCTGGAGCCGTCCACGCCAGCACCGAGGTTGTATCTGGCCCACGCGTTGCTAAACGACTACTACCACGGAGAACGGCGCGACGCGACCAGATTGGAGTCGGCCCAGCGGCAGTATCTCGACACCCTCTCGTTTGACGCGCGGAATAAGACAGCCATGCGCGGCATGATGGCCATTGGCATGGAGACGAGACAACTCGGCCAAGCGCGGGAATGGGCCGAGAGGTTGATTCAAGCGGACTCGAGCGACAAGACCGGCTACTATACCGCCGGCGTAGTCGATTGGGCGGTAGTGTTCCCGGAGTTCCAGAAGGCCAAGCAAGCCTCGGGCGGACGCGTGGAGGACTACGCCATCGCCGCCGCGGCCGTCCGAAAACGGTTGCGGGATCAATACCTCCCCACAGTCGAACGCGGCATCGGCATGGCGCAGGCCGCCGTCGCCATCGACCCGCAGTACTCCGATGCGATGGCGTACATGAATCTCCTGCTGCGTCTGAAGGCGGGCCTGGTGGACGACTCTGCAGAGTCGGCTTCTCTCATCGCAAGCGCGGACACCTGGGTTTCCAAGGCGATTGCGGCGAAAAAGGAACGGGCGAATGAGCAAACGGCCGCTTCAGCCTTGAACATCGACGGTCCGCCGCCCGGGCCGCCGATACCGCCACCACCACCGCCGCCTCCGCCACCACCGCCGGGCGGAGGCCGCAAGCCGTAGCCGCCCTCAGCGCGCCGCCTCCCACCCAGGAATCGCCTCCGCCGCGCGGCGAGGGTCCCCCCCGGTCTCCCGCAGAATCTCCGCCAGCCGCTTCTGCAGCCCGGCGACCGTGGCCTTCAGCGCCGGGTCCTTGATGTTCTCAATGGGCCGGCCTCGCATGTAGCCGAAGCGGAGCGGACTCAACAAGTTGTTCTTCTGCTCCGGATCTTTCTGAATGTCGTACAACTCGTCGATATCCCAGACGCCAACCGTCTGCATGAGACTGTACCGTTCGGTCCGGATGCCGGTGATCGTGGGAGTGTAAGGATAATCGCGCTCCCACTCGTACTCATAGACAAAGTCCTTACGCCAGTTCGCCGCCCGGCCCGTCACCACCGGTAGAAAGGACCGCCCATGCATCTTCGGTACGTCGCGAACGCCTGCCACGTCGAGAAACGTTGGCGTGATGTCGAGATTTAGCACCATCTCCGCCGGTTTTACGCCCTTCGGTATCAGCGACGGGCAGTGCGCCACCATCGGCACGCGCATGGACGGTTCGTGCATGGTGCGCTTGTCCACCATGCCGTGCTCGCCCCACATGTAGCCGTTGTCGCCCATGTACACGATCAGCGTGTCGTTTAACAGACCCTTCGCTTCCAGTTGCGCGGTGACGCGGCCGACGCTCTCGTCGATGGCCACCAAGCAGCGCATATAGTCGCGATAAGCGTCCTCGAACGAGATCACCTGACCGAACAACCCTTCCACGCCGTGCCGGGTGTAGCGGCGCTTCTGCACCCAGTCTGGAAGCTGCTTGTTCCGTTCGTCGTTGGACCAGATCGTCGACGGGCGCGGAATCGGCTCGCCCGCATAGAGCTTTTTGTGCCGGGCCGCGGGCTCGAACGGAAAGTGAACCCCTTTATGTGAAAGGTACAGGCAGAACGGACGGTTCGAATTCTTGTCGATGAACTGGCAGGCCTGCTCGGTGAGAATGTCGGTGATGTTGCCCTTCTCCACCCGCCGTTGGCCGTTTTCGTTCACCGGCGGATTCTCATACTGGCCTTGCCCGAAGAAGCTGAACCAGTGATCCCAGCCGGCGCGCGGCTCGTCGGAGTCGCCGCCCATGTGCCACTTGCCGAAGAAACCGGTCCGGTACCCCTCCTTTTGCAGGACCTGCGAGAAGGTGGGAAGTTTGGGATCGAGCGGCGAGAAATTGTCCTCTACTTTATGGGCGTGCATATAGAGGCCCGTCAGTATCGACGCGCGGCTGGGCGAGCACAACGATGTCGTGACAAAACTGTTCTGAAAGTGCGCTCCGTTGGCGGCCAGCCGGTCGATGTGCGGCGTCTTCAGCCACGGATGGCCGGCGCAGCCCAGCGCGTCGTACCGGTGGTCGTCGACGAGAATGAAAACGATGTTGCGCTTGCGCCCCGCGCTTTGCGGAAGCGCGGCCGGCGCTGCGGCAGCCTGCAGAAACGTCCTTCGGTTCATGAGTTCCTCAATAGTACTTTCAAAACGCCGCGCGCGGCGGCCCGTTCAAAGGCGGTGCAGCCCATCGCGAGCGGAAACGACTCGTGGATCAGATCCAGCACATCGATCCGTTTATTGCCAAGCAACTCCAGCGCCGGCTGGAACCGTCCGCAGCGGGAGCCGAGCAGCGTGATCTCCGGCACGATTACGGACGCCATATCGATCCCCACGCGATTATGAACCGTCGACTTCATCACCACCGTTCCGCGCGGCCTGCACATGGCCACCGCCGACGCCAGCCCCTCCGCCGAACCGGTAGCGTCGACCACAAGATCGAAACGCCCTTTGGGACGGTTCGCGGCCAACGAGACCATCGCCCCGCGCCGCTTCACAATCGCCAGCTTGGCCGCATGCCGGCCGAACTGATGGACCTGGCAGCCGTGCGCCAGCAGCACTTGCCCGATTAACAGTCCCAGTTTGCCGTCGCCAAGCACGGCGGCTTCCCCGCCCCGTAACCAGGGACACTGTTCCAGAATCTCGCACGCCGCCGCAACCGGCTCTGTAAACACGGCTTCGTCATCGCTCAGCGATTCGGGAATCTCCAGCAGGTTTTCCACCGGCAGCGTCAGCGATTCGGCGAACGCGCCGGGATGGCGGACAATGCCGAGCACCGTCCGCGTGGGGCAATGCCGGCCCAGGCCACGCGCGCACCACTCGCAGGCACCGCACGCCAGGTTGATCTCACCTACCACGCGCTTGCCAATCCATTCGGGCGCGGCCGGGCACTCTTCGACGGTGCCGGCAAATTCGTGGCCGGGAATTCCACGGAATCCGTAATAGCCGGCCTTAAGCTCCAGATCCGTATTGCAGATGCCCGCCATCCGCAGGCGAATCCGGGCGAAGCCGTTTCGGAGCTTGGCCCTCGGCAACCGCCGCAACGACACTTCGCCGCTTTCGATGTAGAGCGCCTTCATGCACCGGCAGCGGCGGCTCGGTCGCGCCCGGCGGCCTTCGCCACCGGCTTCGCCTGTTTGCGCAGCCGGCTCCAAAACCACCAGTTGCACTGCTCGGCAGGCAATTGCGGGTCGCGGGCCTGGGCAACGGCGCAGCGCAGCGTATCCAACACGCAGGGGTCCTGCCGGGTGCCGGTCAGATCGCAGAGTTTTCGAAACAAGGAGTCCGGATTCCGGCGGGCTAGATCCGCCACCGACTGCACACCCAAAAGGTCAAAGTCCGAAAGCATCGCCTTTCCGATGCCGTGAAGATCCTGCAAACGTCTGTTGGACACTTGCAACAGTATAATTGAAGTTCATGTCAGCCGTGCTCGTCTGCTTCGAGCCGTCTTGCCGCGCCACTTACAGCACCTCGGAAGTGATTTACAACTGTCCGAAATGCGGCGGTCTGCTCGAAGCGCAAATCGATTATGACCTAGAGGCCGCCAAACAGTGGAAAGACGTTTGGCGAAGGCGGCGGATGTCGAACGCTCCGCTCGACCAAAGCGGCGTGTGGCGCTACCGTGAGATGTTGGAC
The DNA here is from genome assembly GCA_016871155.1 of Acidobacteriota bacterium. Classification (GTDB taxonomy): domain Bacteria; phylum Acidobacteriota; class Terriglobia; order Bryobacterales; family Bryobacteraceae. The sequence goes on from VFZO01000096.1 coordinate 19,767, forward strand.
CTGTTTGGCGGCGGATTCGAGAACGTCGTAACCCTGCGAGAGGGAAACACCCCGCTGCTGAACGCCCCGAAAGCGGCGGACTATGCGGGCATCGACCGGCTGGTGTTCAAACACCAGGGCTTTAACCCGACCGGTTCGTTCAAGGACAACGGCATGACCTGCGGCGTAGCGCAGGCCGTGAAGCTGGGCATGAAGCGGGTCGCCTGTGTTTCGACGGGGAATACCTCCGCGTCGATGGCGGCCTACTCGTCGGCTGCCGGCCTGGACCCGATCATTTTCATCCCGAATGGGAACATTAGCTACGGCAAACTGGCGCAGGCCCTGGAGTACGGCGCGCGCACGCTGCAAGTGGAGGCGAATTTCGATGAGATCCTCGCCCTGGTCCGCGTTCTGGCCGAACGGCTGGGAATTTACCTGCTCAATTCGATCAATCCGTTCCGGATCGAAGGCCAGAAATCCATCGTCATCGAAATGCTGGACCAGCGCGACTGGTCCGTGCCGGACTGGATCGTCCTGCCCGGCGGCAACCTGGGAAATACATCGGCATTTGGGAAAGCCTTGCGGGAATTACTGACACTGGGATTCATAAATAAGCTGCCGAAACTCGCTGTGATACAAGCCGCCGGTTCGTCGCCCTTTTACGACTACATGAGGCAGCAAGACCGTTCCCAGTTCCCGGCCGTGAAGAAACCGGAGACGCTGGCCACCGCCATCAAGATCGGCGACCCGGTTTCGTACCCAAAAGCGCTGCACGAAGTCACAACCACCGCCGGCATCGTCGAGAAGGCAACCGAGCAGGAAATCGCCGATTCCAAGGCGATCATCGGGCTCTGCGGCATCGGAAGCGAACCGGCTTCCGCGGCAACGCTCGCCGGGATCAAGAAGCTCCGGGCACAAGGAGTCATCGGCGCTTCGGACGAAGTCGTGGCGGTCCTGACAGGAAACGTCCTGAAGGATCCCGACTACATCTATCGCTACCACACCGGCCAACTGGACGATCCTCACGGCGCGCGAATTGTCTCGACGTTCGGCAACCGGCCCATCGTTACTCCCAACGACGCCGATCACATCGCCCGCCTTCTTGGAAGTTGACAACGCGTTGCCTGCTGACTAAACTGTAGTTAAGTCAGCAGGCGTCACTGTGATTCAATCGGGCTCTCGGTCCTTAGGCGAAATCAACTCGACCGTCTCCACCTCCGTCACCGGTGGGTGGAAGCGCTGGCTCGCTTTCGCAGGGCCGGCCTATGTCGTCTCCATCGGGTACATGGACCCTGGCAACTGGGCGACGGACCTGGAAGGCGGTTCGCGGTTTGGGTACCACCTGCTTTGGGTGCTAGTGGTGTCAAACGCCATGGCGATCCTGCTGCAAACCCTCAGCGCGCGTTTAGGAATTGTCACGCGCAGGGATCTGGCCCAGGCTTGCCGGGAGACCTATCCGAAGCCCGTAAGTCTGGCGCTTTGGGGTCTCTGCGAAATCGCCATCGCCGCCACCGACCTGGCCGAGGTCCTCGGCGCCGCCATCGCGCTGAACCTGTTGTTCGGCATTCCGTTGCTCTGGGCCGTGGTGCTGACGGCAGTCGATTCGTTTTTTATCCTTTACCTTCTAAAACTTGGCGTACAAAAATTCGAGTTTTTTGTCCGATGTTTGGTCGCGGCGATCGGAGCGTGTTTCGCCGTCGAACTGGCCTTGGCCCGGCCGTCGCTTTCTGGCATTGCCTCAGGCCTAATCCCTCGTCTGGACGAGCAGAGCCTCTATGTGGCCATCGGCATCCTGGGCGCAACGGTCATGCCGCACAATCTCTATCTGCATTCGTCGCTCGTGCAGACTCGGCGCTTCGGCACCTCCGATGACGAAAAACGCAAAGCCTGTAAATTCAATCTTATAGACTCGACAGTTGCACTGAATGCTGCGCTTCTGGTGAACGCAGCGATCCTGATTCTCGCGGCGTCGGTGTTCCACCGCAACGGGATCGCCGTCACTGAGATTCAGCAGGCCCACCAAATGCTAAGCCCTTTGCTCGGGACGGCTGCGGCAAGCGTACTCTTCGCCTTCTCCCTGCTGCTGGCCGGGCAGGCATCT
>VFZO01000097.1 GCA_016871155.1 Acidobacteriota bacterium
CACCAACGGCAAAACCTGGAACCTGAATGGGGAACCGAATCGCCCGCGGCAGTTTGCCAACCGCAACTCCGCCGGCAACTTCACCGGCGTCACCACGCAATGGTTCGATACCACGGTCGGCGGCAGCCCTTGGGCCACGCGGCCCGCGAACGGCACGCTACCGAATCAGAACCGCAATTCGATCGGGTTCAACAACGTCGGCTTCCAGAACTGGAACGGAGCGTTCTTCAAGAGCTTCAAGTTCACCGAACGGCAATTCGTTCAGTTCCGCGCCGAGTTCTTCAACCTGCCGAATCACCCGAATTGGGGCGGTGTCGATACCAATCCCACCTCGGCCACATTCGGCAAGGTTACCGGAAAAGGCAGCGAGCGCAACGTCCAGTTGAGCCTTCGCTACTCCTTCTGATCGCGGCGAAACGGCATTAGCCCGCCAACGGCCGGGCCTCTCCTACAGAGAGGCCCGGCCGTTGGCCGTTTTGGGCTGAGGTATTTTTCACGCGCCCGCCATTTCTGTACTTGAGTACTCCGTAGCCGCCGGACGAGTAGTCGCGGCGCTTCTCGGGATTGAAACCGCCACAGTGGAGGCGTTGCGATTGGTGGCCTATGAGAACCGAAACGCGGTGAAGAGGTTCGACTGGCCAGGACACACGGCGGTGACCGGTCCGGGAGAGCGGACCGTGGATTGGTGGTCGAGGCGGCGGGTGTTTAATTCCTTCAACGGACTCAGGCCGCAGGTCAAGAAGCCGAAATCGTCGCGGCGTCAGGATGGGATTGTTGGCGCGCGTTAGTCATGAGTGAAATATCCGCTCCGATGGCGCAATCGCACGCCAGGTCTCGGAGTGCGGACTGTGATGTTCCGGAACGACCCTGGCTTGTCCACATTGGAGGAACGGTAGGCGGCCTGATACGACGTTCGCAACTGTTCCGCGATTGTCGCAAAGGCGCTTCTCAGGTCTCCGGTACCATCGAAGGATTCGCCGCCAGTGTCCTTCGCCAGGCGGTCCATTATGCGTCTGCCCTGGATGTTGGTGGACTTCTCCTGCCGGGTCTTCAAGTAGTGAACTCCGTAAATGACAACATCCGCGCGCTGGGCAGCCTCCAGTACATCCAGCATGTGATTCGCGCTGGAGTTGTCTTCGCCGTCCGAGAATAGCAGCAACGCCTTGCGCCCCCCCTTCTACCTTGGCAAGCCGCTCGCGAATCGTGTTGTAAATGGCGTCAAAGACGCTGCTGCCGTCGCCGAAGCCGCGCGGAATCACCGGCCCAAGCATCGGAAAACGGCCGGGTTTTTTGTCGTAGCCATAGGCGGCTTCAACAATTGCCTTGCTATCGGCGGTGAACTCCTGCAGCAAGCGGATGTTACTGCCAAAGCCGGTGAGCATCACACGATCCCCGTCTTTGAGCGTCTGCTGCAGAAAGGCGTCGATGTCCCGCCGGTGATCCTTGACGAACTTGTCCTGACTGCCGCTCGCGTCTAGCACAATGCCGAGGCTGAGTGCGACCTCGGAGCTCTTGCCGAAATACTCAACGTTTTGCGGAATGCCGTCTTCGAGAACTTCGAAATCCTCTCGAGACAGGCCGGGGATCAAGCGGCCCGAGTCTGCCTCCGCCGCGGTAATGGTAAGGTTGACGAGCCGTACTTCCGTTTTGATCGTGGCAGCTTCTTGCGGCAGAGCAACTGGCGCCGCAAGGAGAAGGAAGCTCAGTTGGCCAACGATCAATGTCAGAGCCACTTGGAATCTCATTACGAGAACTAAACGATTCAGCGGGCAGAATGTTCCATCGGCGGCGAAAAATAGTTCAGCGGGCTCGCTCCATTTTGTCTGACCGCCCAGGCGCTCGTTATCGCGGCGAATTGACGCACATCGTTGAGAAGCGGCTGCCGGCTCGCGCTACCGGCGGTTGCTGGTCGGAGGGAAGCCGGCGACCTGCCGAAGGGCGTGATTGTGCGCAGCCGCATATACTTAAACGGCGCATTCGAGCCGTGCCGGGCCTGACTCCGATTCGGCCGATCGTAGCAGGTTGGAGACAATGACAAGTAGAGAGGTAGCGTTTGTTGGCAAAACAGGTATTCCTCGGCGGTGCGTGCGGGACGTCTACGTGGCGCAAGGATGTGGCGATTCCCGCGTTGGAACGGGCTGGCATCACCTATTGCGACCCGCAATTAGGGCCGGGTGAGTGGACCGAGGCTTGCCAGGCGGCCGAGATGCGGGCCAAGGCCGAGGCAGACGTGCTGCTGTTTGTGATCAACGGCGAGTCGCGCGGCGTGGCCAGTATCGGCGAGGCTGCGTACTACCTGGGCGCCGCCCGTCCGTTGGCGCTCGCGGTCACCGATGTGACCGGCCCGGCTTTCCCACAAATCGAACACGACGATCTCAATCGCGGACGCATCTTGGTTCGTTCCATGGCGGCTGTACATGGCGTGCCGGTGTTTCAGGATGTGGCTGGTGCGGTCAACCACGCTATCGAGTTGGTGCGACGGGCCACCGAACCGCTCGACGCGGACGGGCTGCGTTCGATCCTGGCGGAGGTCCAGTTCCAGGATGCGGAGTTCCTGGTCGAGGAGACGCCTCCCGGCGGCTACCTGGTGCAGATTCGCAAGGAGGAGCCGGATGCCGAGGGCGGCGAGCGCAGCTCCTTGTATGGGCGCAAGTGGTATGTGGATGCCGCGGCCGGGCGGAGCGCGGCTGTGCGCACGATCTTCAAAGCGGTGTTGACCTGGCAGGAGCACGAAGCCCGCGAGGCGTTCCGCTTCGCCGGCGCACGTCCGTTCAGCCCGCACCACGACATTGACGCGCTGGTCCAGTTTACTCGTACTTCGCCGAAGCGCCGCTGACGCAGGCGGCACACCAGACGCCGAGCCCTTTGCGTCTCCACTCCTCGCTGCCGAAGCGGAACGGCTCCCGCCGCGACGGCGCGAAGACGCGATGCACATGCCCAGAATCCTCGGTGACGGGCGACTCTGGCAGCTTCGCGGGCTCGATCCAGCGGTCCAGGGCGGGGTTGAGAAAAAACGGCAGCGACACGCGGGATCCGGAGCCGGGCCGGTTCACCACGCGATGCGGTGTGGCTGGATAGCGGCCGCGCGACACGAGTTGCAGGACCTCGCCGATGTGCAGCACCAGGGTTCCAGGCACAGGCGGGACGTCCATCCACACGCCTTCGGGCGTGCGGGTTTCGAGCCCGCCGGTTTCGTCCTGGAGGATCAGCGTGAGCCAGCTGAAGTCGACGTGCGGCGCCACTCCGCTGCGTGATGTTCTTCCGGCTGGCGGTTCGAGGTAGTGGATCAATTTCAGGAGCAAATACGGCCGTTCGGTGGACGGCAGTAGATCGTCGCCTTGCATGCCGGCGCCGTGAGCGAACGTGGCGAGGACATCGCGGCCCGCTTGCTCCAAGTCCGCTAGAAGTTCGAGAATTTTGCGGCGCCAGCCGGGATCGCCGGGCCACAGATTCGGCCCGCGCAGTTGTTCGCAGGGGTCGACGGTGCCCGCCGCGGCCGGCTCCTCGTGGCCGAAGTGAATCTGCTCGCGCCAGTCGCGCTCGTTGCGCATCTCGCTGTATCCGCGAAAGTGCGGGGAGCGCGCGATGGCGAGACGCTCCTTTTCGGCAGGCGCAAGGGCGAAAAACTCTCGCGCCGAGGCGATGGCTTCGTGGCAGCGCGGCTCTGGGAACAGCGGATGCCGGACATACACACAGCCGCCATGAATCGATTCGAGGGTCACCCCATGCCCTTTAGTGTTCATTTTGTTGGCGCTGCGCGCTTCATTGCGCATGGGAGCTGTGCCGTGTCTCCAAGTATGGCACCGGAACCCATGGCCACAGCGGTCGGAGTTCGCGGCTGCTGCGCCGCTGGCCGGCTAATCAGAGCCGTTGCCGGCGTTCCGGCTGCGGGCCAAACGGGTCTCGCCTCGGCGTTTGCACCGGAGCCCGCACCAACACCTCCTCACCCCCGCCCCGCCCCAAACGCCTCGCGGATTTTCTGAATCCCGCCCCGGAACGACAGCACCAGCCCCTGAAACCGCACATTCGTGTTCGCCGCCCGCATCATTGCCGTGAAGCCGGAAACCTGCCGCGCCTCTCGGACCTCGCGCGTCTCCGGCACCGGCCCGGCCGCCCATGCCGAGGCCTGACACAACTCCGCGAACAGCGGCTCCGAAATTGCGCGAACCGAGGCCGAATGCCCCCCCAATATCTCCTGACCGAGGCGCGCGACGTCTCGATGGTCCTTTTCCATCAGCTGCCGTGCCTCGGCCGGCGAACCAGTTTCCGGGCTCGCGCCGCATAGCATCCCGACGTCCACCAGCACCAGCTTCCCCAGCTCCGTGAACCGCCACGACTCCAGCTTCAGCCCGCCGTGCGCGAATCCGGCGCCATGCATCTCCTGGATCGACCGCGTGAGTTCCACCACCGCTCGCGCCGCCGTCACCGGATCCATCGCATCGGGCTGAAGCTCTTCCGGCTTCAGCCGCTCCACGCCCAGCAGCAAATACCTGTCGCCTGTTTCCGAATTCTTGATGCCGCGCACGGCGTGAAGCACCGGCAGATGCGGAAGCCCCAAGCCCAGAAACACGGGGATGCGCTTGTGCCAATTCCAACGAGCGTCGCCGGGGCCGATGCCGCCTAGATTAAACGCCAACGCCGACTCCACCCGTCCGATGTCGCGCTGCCGGACCTCATAGATCTCGGTCGCGCCCGCGGTGCCCAGAAGTCGAAGAACCTGGTACGATTCCTGTTCTTCGCCGATTCGCAGTCCCATCTGAAACTCCTTTCGGCGAATCGCCGCCCACGGGAGTAAGCGGAAAATCTCTGGGAATCGTGACAATCGGCCCGAGGGCTAATCCATATCGCACGTTTCGCCGCTGAGCAGTTCGTGCCGGTGCCTTGCCACCCATCCATAAATAGCATTCCCGAACGGGTTCGACAAGGGTGTCAGCAGAAGCAGTGCTGCCGCCACCACCACTCGCCTCGAAATAGCGTTCGGGCTCAGCGCGAACGCCGCCAGCCACAGCATCCAGAACAGCGGCAGGTACAGCACCATGCGCCGTATCGCGCTGTAGCCCGAAAGCACCCAGCGTTCCGACACCGCGTGCAATGCACGTTTCAACGCGTCCCTCGTCAGCCCATACGCGTCCCCGGCGCCGCTCTGCAGCTTCCGCCAGTCGTAGAGTCCATCGGCGTCGAACCGCTCCACAAACTCTTTCGTCCGTTTACAGAACCCGCAGCTTCCGTCCCATATCACCAGGATCGGCTTCGCCGGCCAATTGGCGAACGCCAGCAGACCTGCCTGCATGGCCATGAAAAACAGGTTGAACGGGTCGCCTGTGAAAAGCAGAAGGCCGCACTGGAACAGGCCGCCAAGCCAGATGACTTTCGTCGACTGGCTGGGAATTAGCGCCAGAGCCGCAATGCTCAACTCGGTGACGATGGACGTCCAACAGAAGAGCTTTCCGGCCACCAGCGGCGGCAGCTTCGGGCTCAACCAAAGATAGAACGGATTCTCCAATCGAACCGATGCCCAGTGCTCGAAGAACTGGCCGGATTGCCAATCCGCGTCCAGCAACTTGTTCAACCCAGCGCCAAAATAAACCAGCGCGAACTGCCACCGCAGGAGCTTCGCGTCTTTCGCGCTCAGTGCGGCAAGCAGCAGCATCAACCCGGTGAACGTCTTGTTGTTCCCGTAGTAGGTCCGCGAGCTCAGCACCGCCAGCAGAATTGCGCCGCCCGCGATGGCGGCGAACAGCCGCGTCCGCTTCGTGAACAGAATTCCCAGGCAGCCAATTACCAGCGCAGCGCGCAGCGCGAACTGCACGGCCTCGCCCGGCAGCTCGTCCAGGCCCGGAACAAAAGGCAGGAATGGGGTCTGGATCTGCATCACGTGGTTGCTCAGCAGAATCGCCAGTGCCAGCAGCCGGCACAGCAGCACCAGCGGCTCTGGCAGTCCGCACCCCGTGAGTCGAACTATTCGGGATAGCGCCATACCCGCTCCGGATGTCCGTTCATGGAGTACGCGACGGTGACGCGGCCGCGCGCCGGCAGGTCCAGCCGCTGCTCGGCGCGGCGAATGATGTCGAAGATGTGGTGTTCGGAGCGATTGTCCACGCCCACTGCCGCGCGGCGGTAGCGCTGCCGCACTTGCTCGCCGCTCAACGGCTCGCCTCCAACGGTCACCCCGATCGAGTAGCGTGTCTGGCGGTCAAACGGCGCCCAGCAAAAGTAGCGGTCCTCGGAGATGCGGCCGCGAACGATGGCCGCCAGTTGCAAGAGCAGCAGTCCGATGCCGGCGTATCTCACGGCTGCCCTTCGAGCCGAAACCGCGGCCCGGGCAGCATATCGGCGCCCAATAGGAACAGGTATTGGATCCGTGCCGTGCCGCCGGACGCGGCGATGGTCTTCAGGTCCGATGCCTTGGTTCCGGGCGGAAGTTCGATTGTCGAACGAACCCAGCCGTTGCGCATCACCGTGTCCTTCGCCCGTCCCTTGTTCGACGCGAAGCGCTCGCCCGCCGTGTTGGTGACCACGAAGAAAACGCCGCTTTCTCCCGCGCGTACTTCAGCCTCGATGTAGAGGTAGTTGCGAGGATCGGAGATCGACTCGCCCTCCTCCACGCCGTAGGGCCGGAGCTTTTTCTCACGCAGCAGCTCCGCAGTCATAATGCGCCACGTCTGCGGATGCGCGTCCATCACCGTTTCGCGCGACGCCCGCGAAAGATCCACCAGCACCGGTGCCAGTTGATACCGCACCGCACTCGGTCCTTCACCAGCCACCATGTTGTTGTCGGTCACCGGCATCAGCAGCGGATGATCGTTCTCGAACGGACCCGTGTACTCCAGGTCCTTGTGATTCCGTCCCTGCACAATCGCGCGCTTCCGCGAGCCGTCCGCGTTCAGCCACACGCGATATACGTACTCAATGTCGGTGGTGCGCCCCCAGCGCGCCATCAGCGACCGCGTCGACGTGCCGCCGTCCTCGTTGGAGAAGATCACGCTGTATTGAAAGTACTCGCCGCCGGCGTCGTTGAGCTTCTCGCAATAGGTGAGCAGCGGAATGTCGGTGAACCGGCCGATGGCGTTGCGGCGCTCGAACAACACCGGTGCGTGGCGCACGTGCGGCGGCGCGGCCTCCGCCTTCACGCTGTGCGTGCGCACTCCCGGCGTTCGAATCCGCAATCCGTTCGCCGATTCGGCGAACACGCTGTAGCGGTGCCTTGTCGCGCCCGCGTACACCATAATGTGTTGCCGTTCGCTCACCGAGGCGGTGATCGATTCGCTCCCGGCCTTCGACCAGTCTTTCCCCGGCGCCGAGAGTTCGAAGTGCACCACCTGTTCCGCTTGGACCGAAACCGCGGCCAGAAACACTGCCAGCTTCGCGATCGACCGCAGCAGATCCCGCGTTCGCACCGGCTTTTCGAAGGCTGCGTCCACGCGATGCGGCAGTTTGTGAAGCTCCGCCGCCAGGCCCGATACCGCGATGATTTTCAGCCCTGGATAGAGATACCGCAAGCGTTCGATCAGCGCCGCGCCGCCGCCCGCCGCGTTCAGCCGCAGATCCACCAGGGCGAGCTCCACGCCTTCGGCCTCCGCGAGGGCTTCGGCCGCCGTGGCCGCTGCGCGCACCGTGTGGCCGGCGGACTCCAGCGTTATCTTGCGCAGCTCGCGCTGATCGGCATCGTCTTCCACCAATAGCAGGATAGCCATTACTCGAACTGAATCTGAGCGATCACCAACTGCGGCATCCGTTGATTCCAGCTATCCGGAATATTGTCGAACGGCATGCGAAAAGGTTTGGTTTCGTTCGGCGCCAAGCCGCCCGTCTTCGGGCGCACAATTGCCACCCGTTCCCGCAGGACCACCTGATTGTAGGGGTCGTAGAAGATGCAGCTCAACTCCACGAGCTTCAGCCGCCGCTCTCCGGTGTTCGAGATCTTACCCACGATCTCCACCAGCGCCTTCGCCATCGCCGAATCGGTGGCCTTCATCTCCGTTTCCGACATGCGGAGGAACTTTACATACGCCTTCGCCTCGGCCGTCACCGGTGCCGGATCGGCCGTCGCACGCGGCTGCGAAACATACCAATACCCGGCGCCGCCCGCTCCCGCGAGGAGCACCGACGCGACGGCAAGGCCAACCGGAAAGGATCGTTTCGCCATTATTTCCCGCTAATTGTCATGCCGGTAATGGCGATGGTCGGCGCACAGGTGGAGCCGCGGAATTCCAGATCGTTCCCGATGTAGGCGATGTTGTGCAGCATGTCCTTCAGATTGCCGGCGATGGTGATCTCCGCAACAGCATATCCAAGCTTGCCGTCCTGAATCCACAGGCCGGCCGCGCCGCGAGAGTAGTCGCCGGTCACCGTATTCACGCCGAACCCGATCAGCTCGGTCACGTACAGGCCGGTGCCCGCTTTCTCGAAGATCTGCTCGGGCGTCCACTCGCCCGCCTCCAGGTAGAGGGTGCCGTGGCCTACGCCGGGCGCGCCCGAAAGCCCGCGCGCCGCGCAGCCCGTGGTCTTCATCCCAAGTTTGCGCGCCGTATAGGTGTTTAGCAGGTAGTTTTTTAGAACGCCTTTTTCGATCACAGCGGTGCGCCGCGTGGGCACGCCTTCGTCGTCGAACGGCGAGGTGCCAAACAACCCCGGCAGCGTCGCGTCGTCGATTACCGTCACCGCGGCCGCGGCCACGGGCCGCTCCAGTTGATCCAGCAGGAACGAGGATTTCCGGTAGATCGAATCGCCGGATACCGCTTCGAAAATGTGGCCCAGGATCGACTTCGCCACGCGCGGTTCAAAAACAACGGTGGCCTTTTGTGTTTCGATCTTTCGCGCGCCCAGGCGCCGCACGGCCCGCTGGGCCGCGATTCGCCCCACCTCCTCCGGCGCCTCCATGCCGGCCCAGGAGCGGGAGACCGTGTGCCAATAGTCGCGCTCCATCGCTTCCCCTTCCCGCGCCACCGGCGTCACGCTGAGCGACGCCGTCGTCGACGTATAGGCACCGGAGAAGCCCAGCGAGTTGGCGAACACCCGCGTGCCGGTATAGGTCTCGCAGCCCGCCCCTTCCGAGTTTGCAATCCGCGCATCTGCCGATAGCGCCGCCGCTTCCGCGCGCTTGGCCGCTTCGATGCGTGCGCCGGCCTCCACGGACGCGATGTCGGGGGACGCAAGGAGCAGATCGCCTTCGATCTTTCCGAGTTCGTCGGCCGCAGGCAGGCCAGCATGCGGATCGGACTCGGTGATTTCGGCGATGGCGATCGCCGCGTCCACCATCCTGGAGAGGCCATCGGCGGTCAGGTCGGACGTATACGAGGAGCCCTGCCGCTGGCCGATCAGCACGCGCAGTCCCGCCGCGCGCGAACCCGCCTCCTTCAGCGTCTCCACTTCACCCATGCGGACCGTCGCCGAAAACTCGTCGCCTTCCGCGATGGTGCATTCGGCGCCGGTGGCGCCCCGCTCGATCGCCAGTTGAATAGCGCTCTCCGCCGCTTCGAGGAGTGTCATTACCGCGTGCCTCCCACCGTCATCTTGTCGATCTTGATCGTCGGAATACCTACGCCCACCGGAACCGACTGCCCCTCCTTGCCGCAGACGCCGATGCCTTGATCCAGTTTCAAATCGTTGCCGGTCATCGAGACGAACTTCAAAGCCTCCGGCCCATTTCCGATCAGCGTCGCGCCGCGCACCGGCGCCGTTAATCTCCCGTCTTCGATCAGGAATGACTCGGACGCCGAGAAGACGAAGTTGCCGGACGTGATGTCCACTTGCCCGCCGCCGAAATTCGCGCAGTAGAGGCCGTTCTTCACGCTCTTCAAAATCTCTTCCGGATCGGACTCGCCGGCCAGCATGAAGGTGTTCGTCATGCGGGGCATTGGGTAGTGCTGATAGCTCTCGCGGCGGCCGGAGCCGGTGGACTTGCTTTGCGTCAGGCGCGCCGAGAGTTTGTCGGTAAGATACCCGCGCAGTATGCCGTTTTCGATCAGCACGTTTTGCTGGGTCGTCTCGCCCTCATCGTCCACGTTCAGCGAACCGCGGCGCGACGCGATTGTGCCGTCGTCGACCACAGTGCATAGCGGGCTCGCGACCTGCTGGCCCAGCCGCCCGGAGAATGCCGAAACGCCTTTGCGGTTGAAGTCCGCTTCGAGCCCGTGGCCCACCGCCTCGTGTAGCAGAATGCCCGGCCAGCCGGGTCCGAACACCACCGTCATCTCGCCTGCGGGAGCGTCCACCGCGTGGAGCTGCACGATTGCCTGCCGCGCCGCATCGGCGGCGAACGCTTCGGGCGAATTCTCGTTCGCAAAAAAGTCCAGCCCGATCCGCCCTCCGCCGCCGGCGTAGCCGCGCTGCGGCACGCCATCCCCTTCGCGGGCCAACACGGAGACGTTCAGCCGTGCCATCGGCTGCCGGTCCACGGAGAGCCGCCCGTCAGAGGTGGCCACCAGCACGTGCCGCACCGAGTCGGCATAGGCGGCCTGCACCTGAAAGATCCTGGAATCGTGCGCACGCGCCGCGGCATCGGCCCGCTTCACAAGCTGCGCCCGGCCCGCCAGTGGCGTGTCGCTCGCCAGCACAGGCACCGAATAGAGGTCCCTCTTTTCGGAAGGTTGCAGGCCGGCGGTCAACTGCGTGGCCGGGCCAGAGGCGATACACGCCGCGGTCCGTGCGGCCTTTCGGATCTTGTCTGGCGACAGATCGTCGGAATAGGCGTACCCGGTGCGTTCGCCGGACAGCACGCGGACGCCAACCCCGAGTGTTACGCCTTGTGTGGCGGACTTGATGATCGATTCGTCGAGCGATATGGACGACGTGGCCAGGTATTCGAAATAGAGGTCCGCGTAGTCGCCGCCCTTGGACAACGCCTCGGCAAGGAAGGACTCCAGGTCGCGTTCCGTGAGGCCGAACTTTTCGCCGAACAGGCTGGATGAAAGGGTCACACTTTCATTGTCGCCTACGATTCAAGGGCGTTGACGCGCGAGGCGATCAGCAACTGGAACTCGGCCGCGTCGATTTTTAGATGGGCCAGCTTCGACGCGGGGATCTTCGTCAGGTAATACTGGAGCGCCTCCGGAGGCTGCGCCGTGTCGATCGCCGCGAAGTCCATTTCGTCCGCGATCCGGCACGCGTGGGCTGTAAGCCCCGCCACGTCCATGCCGGTCGTCTCGATGGGATCGTGATGCTTGCCGATCGCCTGTTGAATGGCAACGGGCAGGCCCCAGGCTTTCGCCAAGCGGGCTCCCACGGCCGCATGGTCGATCGAAAACGCCATCCGCTCCTCGGCCAGCAGACTGGTCTGCCCCTGCACCGCTCTGTCGATCAACTGCAAGTACTTTGCCGGGTCCAGCGCGATCAGCGCCAGCCGTCCGATATCGTGGAGAAGCCCGGCCGTATACGCGTCTCCGGAGTCGATCAGCGCCCACTCCGCGATCTCGTCGGCGATCACCGCCGTGGCCAGGTTGTGACGCCAGCAGCGTTTGAGCGCCGGAATCTGCAGCACGTTGCCCAGGTAGTTCCGCAGCGCGACTGTACAGGCGATTCCCTTGACTTTCTCGCTGCCCAGCATCGCCAGCGCCTGCAACACCGAGCGTATTTCGCTCCGTGCGCCGAACATGGCCGAGTTCGTCAACCGCAACACTTCGATTGTCAGAACACTGTCAGAGCTAATAAGCGTTCCGATCTCCTTCAGGCTCGCGTTGACATTGCCCATCAGCCCAAGCAGGCGCGCCGCGGCGGTTGGCAGAGCAGGCAAGCGGCCGAGCAACTCTTCGGCGGCGCTATCTTCCAGCCCTACTACAGACGCCATGAGGGTCTTATCGACCGCCGGGTGAGTTTTGTAGAATAACAATCGAAATGCTTAGAAAATGGCTCTGCCTGGCCGTCGGATTGAGCGCCAGCGCGCAGCCCTATCCGCCCGTGTTCTCAACGAAGTGCGTGGGGTGCCACGGAGCGGCTCCGCAAGCCGGACTGGATCTCCGCACAGCCGAGGCGGCTATCAAGGGGGGCAAAACCGGACCAGCCGTAGTCCCAGGGTACGCGGCGAAGAGCCTGTTGATGGATAAAATCGTCACCGGCCAGATGCCGCCCGGCGGCGTCCCGTTGACCGCCGAGGAGTCCGATTCCATCCGGGAGTGGATCAACCGCGGCTTGGCCGGCAAGCCGTTGGCCGCCGCTGTGCAGGAGACCGAAGTACGGGCGATACTGCAGGCGCGTTGCGTGGTCTGCCACGGCAGCGGCGAGAAGAAGGGCGGACTGGACCTGCGAACGCTTTCTTCCCGCCTGAAGGGCGGGGAGTCCGGCCCGGCGTTGGTTCCAGGCAAGCCGGAAGCGAGTCCGCTCTACATGCGGATGAAGAACGAGACGATGCCGCCTGCCGCCGAGGCGAAGCTGCTGGCCGTGGAACTGCCCACCGAGGCGGAGATCGAAAAGGTGCGGGTCTGGATTGCCGCCGGAGCGTCGGCTGCCCAGCCGGACGCGGCGGTTTCCACGATTCGGGACAAGGATCGTCAACATTGGGCGTTTCAACCGCCGGTCCGCCCAACCGTGCCCAAGGCGCGCGGCGGCGCGTCAAATCCAATCGACTCGTTCCTCCTTTCCGCGCTCGAATCGAAGGGCCTCCGATACTCGCCCGAGGCGGACCGATTGAAACTGATGCGGCGCGTCTCGCTCGACCTGACCGGGCTGCCGCCCACGCCGGATGAGGTCCGGGCCTACCGGGCCGACCGCTCGCCGGACGCGTACGAAAAATTTGTCGACAAGTTGCTCGCCTCCAAACATTATGGCGAGCGCTGGGGCCAGCACTGGCTCGATCTGGCCGGCTATGCCGACTCCGAGGGCTTTGGGCAGGACGACGGCGTGCGGCCCTTCGCCTACCGCTACCGCGACTATGTCATCCGCTCGCTCAACGCCGATAAACCGTACGCGCGATTCCTGCAGGAGCAGATCGCGGGCGACGAACTTTCCGACGACTGGAAACGCGCCACCGACACCGTGCCGGCCGATGTGCTGGACCGGTTGGCCGCCACAGGCTTTCTGCGCACGGTGCCGGACCCGACGAACTCCTACGAGCGCGGTCTTATCGCCGAGCGCATGAACATTCTGGCCGAAGAGCTGGAGGTTCTGACCTCTTCAACACTCGGCCTGACGGTGGGGTGCGCCCGTTGTCACGATCATAAGTACGACCCGCTGCCACAGCGCGACTACTACCGGATGAGCGCGATTCTACAGTCGGCCTACGATCCGTACGAATGGAAGGGCCCGCGCCGGCGCGAGCACCCGTTGGCGCTCGAGGCCGAACGCAAGGAACAGATCGAGACGAATACGCCGCTCGAAGCCGAGTTGCAAAAACTCCGCGACGGCTTGAACCGGCTGGTGGCGCCGGTTCGGGATAAGGAACTGGCGAAGGTGGACGAAGCGGACCGCGCCGCGGTCCGCGCGGCTTTGGAACTGACGGCCGAGAAGCGGACCGAGACGCAGAGGAACCTGCTGGAGCGCTATCGCGCCGAAGTCAGCGCCGATGAGGCCACTCTCAACAAACGCTACGCCGAGCTGCGGAAACCCACGCAGGATATTCGCGAGAAGATGGACGCCGTGCGGCGGAAGATGAAACCCCGCCCGCACGTTCGCATCCTCGCCGACAACCCGGAACCCTCCTTGCCGTTTCTGCTGCGCCGCGGCGATCCGACCGGGTTTGGCGAACCGGTGGAGGCGGGAACGCCCGCGCTGTTCGACTATCCGGGACTGGAACCCTACAAAGCGGAGGCGCCCTTCGCCGGTACCAGCGGCCGGCGCTTGGCGCTGGCGAAGTGGTTGACGCAACCCAACCATCCACTGACGGCGCGCGTGGCCGTCAACCAGATGTGGGCGCGCCACTTCGGCCGAGGCTTGGTGCCGACGGTCGCGAACTTTGGGCGATCCGGCCTGCCGCCGTCGAACCAGAAGCTGCTCGACTGGCTGGCGGTGGAGTTTGTCGAGGGCGGCTGGACGATGAAACGGATGCACCGCCTGATGGTGACGTCGCGCGCGTACCGCCAAGCGTCCGTTGAGGACCCGCAAACCGCCGGCGCCGACCCGAACAACGAGCTGGTTTCCCGGATGCCGCTGCGCCGCATGGACGCCGATACCCTGTACGATTCGCTGATCGCGGCAGCCGGCCGGCTGGACGCCACCCAGTTCGGCAAGGCCGCCGATATCGAGGTGAAGGAGGACAAGGAAGTGATCGTCAAACCCGGCAAGGACGGCTATCGCCGCAACATCTATGTGCTGCACCGCCGGCAGACGCCGGTTTCCTTAATGGACGCCTTCGACCAGCCGCCGATGACGCCGAACTGCACGGAGCGCCGCCAATCCAACGTCGCTACGCAGGCGCTGCACATGATGAACGGATCGATGACCTGGGAGCTTTCGAAGTACATGGCGGGCCGGGTCGTGGACGAATCCGGCGGCGACCGCGAGCGGCAGGTGGAAAACGTGTATCTGCGCGCGTACTCGCGCTTTCCAACCGCTGCTGAGACAACCACCGCTTTGGCGGCGATGGAACAGTTTCGTAAGGATTGGTTGTCTAAATTGGAAGGCGACGCGCCTCGCACGACAACCGCAGACTGGATGGCGGCGGCCAACCTGGCGCACGCGCTGTTCAACTCCGCCGAATTCAGCTTTATCGACTAAGGACCCGTACGATGACGACTCGCCGAGACTTTTTTTCCCGCATGGCCAACGGCGTTCACGGAATGGCCCTGACATCGCTGCTGGGCGCTGAACGCTCCTTTGATCTGACTTCCAAACCGTCCCATTTTCCAGGCAAGGCGAAGGCCGTGATTCACCTGTTCATGAACGGCGGGCCGAGCCAGGTGGACCTGTTCGATCCCAAGCCGGCGTTGACCCGCATGCACGGCACGCCGCCTAGCCGAGAACTTGCCTATGCGATCTCGAATGGGCGCGAGGCCGGGAACCTGATGGGATCGCCGTTTGAGTTCAAACCGCGCGGGAAATCGGGCATCGAGATATCGAACGCATTGCCGCATCTGGCCGGCTGTGTCGACGATATCGCCTTCCTCCGGTCGATGTACGGAGAGCATGCCAACCATGAGCCGGCATTGTTCCTGATTCACTCCGGCCGAACGGTGGCCAGCCGGCCGGCCATCGGATCGTGGGTGGCCTATGGCCTGGGCACCGAGAATCAGAACCTGCCGGCGTACGTCGTACTGGACGATCCCAAAGGTCTGCCGATCAATGGGATTTCGAACTGGCAATCGGCGTGGCTGCCACCGATCTATCAAGGCACCCGCTTCCGCACGGAGGGGACGCCGGTGCTGAACTTACAGCCGCGCCCCGAGATTCCCACGCCGCTGATGGAAGCGGAGCGGAACTTAGTGCGGCAGTTGGACGCGGCGCACAAGGCGGCCCGGCCGCACCAGCCGGAGCTGGACGCGCGTATCTCCAGCTTCGAACTCGCGGCCCGGATGCAGATGGCCGCCACGGACGCACTGGACCTGTCGACGGAATCGCCCGCGACGCGTGAGGCCTACGGATTGAACGACACGGCGACCGAGTCCTACGGCAAGCGCTGCCTGATGGCGCGCCGGCTGGTAGAGCGCGGCGTCCGGTTCGTGCAGCTCTACATTGAGAGTCAGATCTTCGATTCGCACGGCGATCTGAAGAAGAGCCTGGGCTACGCGTGCGGCAAGACCGATCAACCGATCGCGGCGTTGCTCAAGGATTTGAAGCAGCGAGGCCTGCTGGATTCGACACTGGTTGTCTATGGCGGCGAGTTCGGCCGGCTGCCGATATCGCAGGGAAAGGGCGATTCGGCGGGCCGCGACCACGGACCGCAGGGCTTCACTTCCTGGCTGGCGGGCGGCGGGGTGAAGGGCGGCGTGGCGTACGGCGCGACCGACGATATCGGATTCAAAGCGGTGGAGAAACCAGTGAGCGTCCACGATTTCCACGCGACGATTCTGCACTGCCTGGGCCTGAACCATCGCGACCTGGTGCTGGAGCGGCACGGGCTGAAGGAGCGCCTGACGGATCAGTTCCCGGCCCGCGTGGTGCGGGAGATTCTGAGTTAGAACGTCTCGAGCGAGGCGTTGACGGCGCGCAGCGCGTTGCGGCTGCGTTCGCGGATGTAGTCGTTCTTCTCGTTGCGCATCAGGTCCTGCAGGACGCCGGTCATCTCCAGTTGGGTGGCCCGGCTTGAGGTCAGCAGGTCGATCGCCTGCGTGCGGACTGTGGCGCTTTCGTCGGACATTAGCACGCGGGTAAGCGTGGTCCGGACGTCGTGTTCGGCCAGATAGGGTTTTAGAGCTTCCAGCGCTTTCAGCCGGACGCCTTCGTTGGGGTCGGACTCCAGAGCGCGGGTGAGCGCCTGCCGGACTTCGCCCCGTTCGCCGCGCGCCTTGAGGGCTTCTACGGAGTCGACGCGCAGTGCGGGGTCGTCCGGACTGGTCGATGCGGCGAGAAGCAGCTCCCGGATGGCCGCTTCGTCGACGCGGCCTTCCACCGCGCGCGGGCTGATTTCGTCGTACCCGATGCGGAGCGCGCCGTCGCCGGCCGGTTCAATAAAGCGAACGGTGCGGGCCACCGGTGTCTCCGGCGTGGTTTGAGGAACCAGTTTCGCGCCGAAGAAACCGGCGAGGAAGATGGCCGTGGCGGCCACGGGTTTCGCAAAGGCGCCGGCGGGCAGGAAGGCGTCGAGCAGACGCCGCCACGCGGACCGGGTATCGGCGGCCATGGCCGCCCGCAGGTCCCGCCGGCATGTGGCAAGGAGCTCCATGGACGGGTGCACGGCCGCTTCGTCCAGCGAATTGTGCAGATTCTCAAGGTAGTTTTTTTCGGCGGCGCACGCCGCGCAGCGTGCGGTATGGGTGTCGACGGCTTCTTCCTGATCGAAAGTGAGCTCGCCGTACGGATAGAGCACCAGTAGTTCCCGGACGGCCTCGCAAGTGAGAGGGGCGGGCGTCATGCGTAATCTCCCAAAGCGCTGCGCATTTTTTGCGTGGCGCAGAAAAGACAGTTCTTGGCGGCCTCCTCGGTGGTGCCGAGCGACTCGCCGATGGCCCGCAGCCGCAGACCTTGATAGTGGCGCATCTCGAACACGATCCGTTCCCGCGGAGTCAGTCCGCCGAGCGCGGACAGGATGCGATTCTTCAACTCGCCGGTGAGAAGCTTGCGTTGCGGATTGTTATCGGCCCGCCGCTCCTCGACCGCGTCGAGAAGGTTGTATTCGTTGTTTTCCGCCGGCTCCTCGCGGCGCACTTTGCGCTTGCGGAGGTGATCCAGGCAGATGTTTGTAACGATGCGATAGAGCCAGGTCGTAAAGCTGCAGTCGAACCGGAACGAGTCCAGGTTGCGGAACACGCGGAGGAACGCTTCCTGGTAGACATCGCGGGCCTCCTCCGGCGAGCGAAGCAGGTTCATGGCGATGCGCAGCACGGCCTGATCGTGCGTCTGCACCAGCGCGGCGAACGCGTCCTGGTCGCCCTTTTGAGCGGCGCGAATCAGCGACGCTTCGTCTGCCGTTGCCATGGACTGGGGCGATTGTATCGCAAGACTCGGAATGGATTCCTTCACTACCAACACTCCCTTGGACGCGCCCCGGGCCGTTTCGTTAGCCGGGGCCGCCAATCTTTTTCGAGCGGGCTTGGGACCCTCCGTCAGAATCGATCGCTTTGGCCATACCCTTTATAATCACTTGGATACGGTTACTTCGCCGAGCCTCTGGCGGAGATACCGGACCTCCGAGGCGTTGCGGGTCAGCTCGAGCGCCTGCCGGTAGGCCACGGCGGCTTGCTCCAGCCGGCCGAGGCGGCGCAGCAGGTCGGCCCGGCTGGCCGGCAGCAGCGCATACCCGTCCAGTTCGCCTTCCTCGGTCAACCGGTCCATCACCTCCAGACCCGCCTCCAGCCCGTAGGCCATGGCGGTGGCGACGGCACGGTTCAACTGGACGATCGGCGTCGGCGAGAGCCGGTAGAGGGCGCCGTACAGCGCCTCAATCTCCCGCCAATCGGTCTCCCCGGCGCGGGCGGCGTTGCCATGCACGGCGGCAATGGCGGCCTGTAACTGATAGGGCCCAACCCGGCCCCTTGCCAGGGCCCTCTCCAGAATCCGGCCTCCCTCTTTGATCGCGGCGCGATCCCAGAGGGACCGGTCCTGGCGTTCGAGCGTGACCAACTGACCTTCCCCGTCTACGCGGGCGGCGCTACGGGCGTGTTGGAGCAGCAGAAGCGCAAGCAGCCCCTCCACCTCCGCGTTGCCCGGCAGAAGCTCCATCGACATGCGGGCCAGTTCGATCGCCTCCCGGCAGAGCGCCACCCGAAGCAGCGCCTCCCCGCCGCTGGCCGAATAGCCCTCGTTGAACACCAGATACATCACGGCCAGCACCGCCTCGATCCGCTCCTCCAGCCGGTCCGCCCGCGGCACTTCGTACGGAATTCGGGCCACGCGAATTTTCAACTTGGCCCGCACCAGGCGTTGGGCCATGGTGGCTTCCGGCACAAGAAACGCTCTGGCGATCTCCGCGGTTGTGAGGCCGCAGAGCGTCCGAAGCGTCAACGCGATCTGTGCATCCGCGGCCAGCGCCGGATGACAGCAGGTGAACAACAGACGCAACCGGTCGTCCCGATCTCTCCAATACATTTCGTCCCCGCCTGCCAACTCCTCCGTCGCAGAAGCGACTTCGACCAGCGGCGCCTGGCGCGCCGACCGCCGCATGCGATCGAGCGCCTTCCGGTGCGCCACGGTCTGAATCCAGGCCCCCGGATTGGCGGGCGAGCCGTTCCGCCAGTGCTCGATCGCCGCGACAAACGCATCCTGCATCGCGTCCTCTGCGAGGTCGATGCCCCCGGTGACGCGAATCAGCGTTGCGAGAATGCGGCCGTGCTCCCGGCGGAAGACCCGCTCGACCTGCTCCAGCATTACTGCGGAATTTCCAACACGGGACGTACCTCGACGGCGACCTCGCCTTTTTCGTGCAGGCGGCAGATGCGCGCACCGAGTTCGATGGCTTCATCCAGGTCCTTGCATTCAAAGAGGTAGAAGCCGGCCAGTTGCTCCTTGGTCTCCGCGTAGGGTCCATCGAGCGTGGACACCTTGCCGCCCGCGGCGCGGACGGTGGTCGCGGTCGATGTTGGCTGGAGGGGTTCGCCTCCACGCAAATGTCCGCTCTGCTTCACCTCCTCGGTAAAGGCCATGTAGCGGCCAAACAAGGCCTCCTGTTCGGCTGGCGGCGCGGCGGCGGCCTTCTGTTCGTTTTCGAAAATCAGTGCGATGTATTTCATCGGTTTCTCCTTACTACCACGACGCACGGGCTAGCGGCGTTTCGACAGCGGCGTCAAAATTTTTTTCGCGTCCGACGAGGGACCCGATTTCACCATACGATGCGGAGGATGCGGCTCACTACACTTCTGGCCGCCGTCTCTCCCCAGGCCGGCGCGGCCGCTGGAATCCACGCCGTGCGGGAAGGGCGGCGGGACAACCCACGACGCGGTGGCGGCGCGAGGGATTTTGGGACCCTCCGTAAAAAATTGAGCGATTTCGAGATGTGTGGCGACCGTTCGTGGCGGTGTGCCTCCTTCTAATCTTGTCGTGATGAAAAAGCGAAAACCCCTGGTTGTTGTCCAGGGGCTTTCGCGGCGGGCGCGTTGCGCTCCACACCATCATTCTAGCCGGCGGGCCGTAATTTTCCTGCTTTTTTCAGGGCTTCAGATGACTGGAAGTGATTGGAAATAGGGGAGTAAAAGAAATTTTGGGTCGTTCGTGAACGTATTTCCGGTTCGAGTCCATTTGAGGGCAATAATATACTTGACAACTCACGTCCACGGGCATAGCCTAAGGGGTAGACGTGACAGGTCGGTCAAGACGCCTTGGGCTTGCGGGGCTTCTTGGGATGCTCTTGCTGCCAACGCTCCTCGGCCTTGAGTAGCGCTTCCTTCGGGACGGACAAGACTCGGCTGAGTGCATTACTCATCCTTGCGGCGTCAGTTTGGCCGGGTACGTGGGGGGCTGGTGCTGGCTTCATTCAGCACCATGGTAGCGCGGAAAGACAGGCTTGACTAGGCTGGTATACTGAAAGTGGACGCGCGCGCGACGTCACAAGCCGCCGCGCACTACTGCTAGCTGCGTACACCACGGGCCGATTCGTCACCCCTCAGAAAGTGGGCGAATCGGTCCTTTCGCTTCTCGCGGTGGTGCCCTTGCCGTCGGTATACTGGGGCAGCAAGGACAGAACCCTCCTGATCATGTGTTGCATTGTCCTTCCTTAAACCTTCAGCTTGTCGGTGGCCTTATAGACATTCGGGGAGCTTCCCTCACCCTTCTTGACAAGCTCAATCTCCTTGTACTTGCTGGCGAGCCGCTGAAGTGCGCGGCCAATCGCGATATTTTTGATCGTAGCCCCTTGTGCTCGCATGTCATCACCAATATCGGTTACGGTGAATGCGCCGCTGCGGGCATGAATGCACCGGCGGATGAGTGAGATTTGCGACGGTTGCCCGTTAGGGGTAGCTTCGTCGTCTTCTTCATCAACCACCGGTGATCCCTGAGGGGCTCCGAGAAATTCTTGGAGCATTGCTACAGACTTTGGATCGGTGACGATCCGCCGGATGTCTTGCAACCGCTGGATCTGTTCGTCGAGCGACGCTACATCTATTGCCATAGATACACGATACCAGATTCATGGCGATGACGCAATGGATGGAGCAATGGCTTGGATCAATGAAGGGACCAAACGCATCCCCCAACGACTCATGATCGACGCAGACCGCGCCGCTGGCGTTTAGGCTGTGGCTGGCCTTTCTTCTTCAGTCTCACCAATGAGGGATTTGTACATGACCCGCTTGCCAACGATGCCACGCACGGCCAAGCTAAATCGCTCGCCGTCGGTGGCGGTCCGGTTGTTGAAGCGGAAAGCCTGCTCGTCCACGTAGCGAAACAAGTGGAAGGGCTCCACGCTCACGTAGGTGCCATTGATCCCGCGCTTCAATAGGCTCCAGAAATTCTCCGCGCCGTTGGTGTGCACGTTTTCCCGCACGTACTCTACGGCGTGGTCGATCACCTGATGGGCATATTCGCCGGAGAGTCCATCGTAGGACTTCAGCGCGTCACTGAAGAGCGCGGAGCCGGGCTCCACGTGATCGCGGACAAGCGCCTGAAGGTCTTTCTTCTTCCGCTTCTCGACCACCCGCGCGCGGACCTTGCCGCCACGCTCCAGGACCGCCGCCACAATCGCCTTGCCTTCCGGCCCGCGCCCCTTGATCTTCTCCGCCCGCTTGTCGGCGTGCATGTTGCGCGCTTTGCCACCGATGAAGGTTTCGTCCACCTCGACTTCGCCGGATAGTTTTCCGCCCGTCTCTGGATCTTGGAGAGCAAGCCGGATGCGGTGGTCCATAAACCACGCGGTCTTTTGGGTCACACCGGTAGCGCGGTGAATCTCGTAGCTGCTCACGCCATTCTTGCAGTTGACCACCATCCACATGGCGAGCAACCACTTGTCCAAGCCTAGAGGAGAGTCCTCGAAGATTGTCCCGGTCTTGCAAGTAAACTGCCGTAGGAGGTGACGGCTGCCGCACTGCCACCGATTGTGCTTGGCCTGAAACTTCACGGTCGTAGAGCCACAGCGCGGGCATGTGACGCCATTAGGCCACCGATGGGCTACGAGGTACTCCCGGCAATTGTCAGGGCTGGCGAAGTATAGGATCGCTTCTTGCAGAGTTTCAGGTCCCATGCTTCGATTCTAGCGGAGGGGACGTGAGTTGTCAAGTATATTACTGCCCATTTGAG
>VFZO01000098.1 GCA_016871155.1 Acidobacteriota bacterium
AGTAACGCGCGATCCCTGGAAGTCGATCTTGAGAAGGCCGTTGAACGAGAGCTGAAAGGGCTGGTTTTGTTTGTCACCCATTGGGTGCTGTCCTCCGCAGGGGTCTTCGCTGCCTTCAAACCCCTATGGATATTGATGCGGACGAGCATCCGGGAGATTCGCACGCGCGGCTCAAAACGGAAATGTGGGACAAGATCAAGCGCCGCCGCCAGCGGCGATCCTAATGGATATGGCCTGGGGCCACTTCCGGGCACGAGTGCTGGAGGTATTCGCAACCCTCCAGGTCGCCGACGCGTTGGCCGAAGGCCGCGACCCCGGCGTAAACGATCGCTTCCTGCGCGCTTCGGCCTCGCTGGGATTCGTGAAGCGGAGCGCGGACGGAACCTACGAAAACACGGAGCTTGGCGAGTGCCTGCGCACGAACGCGCGCGGCTCCCTGCGCCCGGCGGCGCTGGCCATCCTGAATCCCGCGTGCGGACACTACAAGGCTTGGGAGAACCTGGCGTACTCCGCGCAGACCGAGGGCAACGCCTTCGTTAAGACCTTTGGCCAGGACGTTTGGCAGTACTTCACGCAGACCAATCCGGAGGAGGGCGAGAACTTCAATCAGACCATGCGCGGCATGAGTGAAGCGTTTCTCGCCGTAATCCTAGCGATCTATGAACTGCCGAAAACCGGCACGATTGTCGACGTCGCCGGAGGCGTGGGTGGAATGCTGTGCGCGTTTCTGAACAAGGAACCCGGCTTGCGCGGCATCCTGATGGATTTGGAGTTCACACGCGCCGGGGCCGAGGCGTACATCGCTTCGCAAGACCTGGCAGAGCGTTGCCGGTTCGAAGCGGGGAATTTCTTCCAGTCCGTTCCCGCCGGCGGCGATCTCTACACGATGAAGTGGATTCTGCACGACTGGAACGACGTCCAGTCGGCGGCGATTTTGAAGAGCCTGCACGCGGCTATGCCCGCTCACGCCAAGCTGGTGCTGTTCGAGGCGGTCGTGCCGGAAGACGACTCCATCGCCGGACCGGCGCGCATGATGGACATGAACATGATGGTGATGTGCGGCGGCAAGGAGCGCACCGAGACGCAGTGGCGCGAGTTGCTGGGAGCCAGTGGTTTCGAAGTGATCCGGATCATTCCCACGCCGACTCCGAATTTTGTCATCGAGGCCGTGAAAAAGTGAGCGCGACCCCGGAGCGGATCTTCCAGACGCTGACGGCGTTCCAACAGTCGGCGGCGCTGAAAGGCGCCATCGACCTGGAGCTGTTTACGGCGATCGACCAGGGCGCGAACACCGTGCCGGCGCTGACCGCGCGCTGCGGCGGCACGGAACGTTCCGTGCGCATTCTCTGCGACTATCTGACCGTGTCCGGCTTTCTCACCAAGTCCGGGGACACCTATGGCCTCGCCGCCGATAGCGCCCTGTTCCTCGTCAAGGACAAGCTGACCTACCTAGGCACCGCGTCCACGTTTCTTTGCCACAACTACATGAAGAGCGCGGCGGCTGACGTGGCCGAGACCGTGCGCCGCGGCACTTCGATCCTGGACGCGAACGCATACTTCGACATCGAAAACCAGGCCTGGGTCGACTTCGCGAAAGGCATGATGCCGATGATGATTCCGGCGGCGCAATACATGGCCACGCTGGTCGACGCGCCGGAGCGCGTGCTGGACGTGGCCGCCGGCCACGGCATCTTCGGCATCTTGACGGCTCAGAAGCACCCGGCCACGGTTGTGGACGCGCTGGATTGGCCCAGTGTCCTGGAAGTCGCCGCCGGCCTGGCGGCGAAGTTCGGAGTGGCGGACCGCTGGAATGCCGTGCCGGGAAGCGCGTTCGAAGTCGAGCTGACCCGTAAATACGACGCCATCTACGTCACGAACTTCTACCATCACTTCGACCCGCCCACCTGCGTACAACTTGCCGCCAAATGGAAGGCTGCGCTGAAGCCGGGCGGCCAGATGATCACCGTGGAGATGATTCCGGATCCCGGCCGCGTTACGCCGCCGATGCACGCGGCGTTTCCACTGGTGATGTTACTCAACACGCCGGCCGGTGACGCGTACACGTTTGCCGAATACGACAACATATTCCGCCAGGCGGGCTTTGCGTCTAACGTGCTCCACCAGGTGCCGGGCGGGCCGCAACGCGTGATCGTCAGCAAGTAGAATAGTAGCGGTGAGAACCGCAGTCATTGCCGCCGCCTGCCTGCTGCTGGCCGCTCAGAAAGATCCCCGCGCGCCGGGGCCGGAGTATTTTTCCTCGAAGGTCCGGCCCGCGCTCGAGAAGGCCAATTGTCAAGGCTGCCACAACCCGGGCGGCGTGGCCGCCGGCACGCGTTTCCGCTTTCCGGAGGGTGAGCTTTCCGCCGCCGAGTGGCAGCGGTTCGGCATGTCCCTGCATATCCTTGTGGACCGAGCGAATCCGAAAAACTCCCTGTTGCTGACCAAGCCGGTCCGCAAAGTGGCGCATGCCGGAGGCGTGCGCATTCAGCCGGGCAGCGAAGCGGAAGCCATTCTGGCCACGTGGGCCGGGTTCCTGGTGACGAACACGAAACCCGGCGACAGGTTTGAGATCGCCGAGCGGCGCGGGGATTCGAAGCCGGTGCTCCGGCGGTTGACGCATGCGCAATACAACAACACGGTCCGGGACCTGCTGGGCGACGATTCGCGCGTGGCGGATCAGTTCCCGATCGAGGACTTCACCGGCGGGTTCCGGAACCAGTTCCAATCGCAGAGCGTTTCGCCGCTGCTGGCCGAGGCGTACACGAACGGCGCGGAAAAGCTGGCCAAGAGCGCCTTTCGCGGCGGCGATCCGAAAGGACTGATTCCGTGCAAGGCGGCGGCGCCCGGATGCTCCGCCAAATTCATCCGGGAGTTCGGCCGCAAGGCGTTTCGGCGGCCTCTGCTGGACGCCGAGGCGGCGCGCTACGAAAAGCTGTGGGCCGCGGGCGGGGCGCAGATGGTTGTCGAAGGAATGCTGCAGTCGCCCGGTTTTCTGCTTCGCACCGAAAACGGCGCGGAGCCGGCATGGCGGCCCTACGAGACGGCGAGCCGGCTTTCGTACGCGTTGTGGAATTCGATGCCCGACGCGGAGCTGTTCCGCGCCGCGGCCGCGGGCGAACTGGCGACCCGCGATGGCGTGGAGAAACAGGCGCGGCGCCTGATGCGCGATCCGCGCGCAAAATCGGCGATCGACGAGTTCGTGACGGAGTGGATGCGCTTCGATGCCCTGCTGGGAGCGGTGAAGGAACGCGGTTCGTTCCCCAACTACACGCCGGAGCTGGCCGTGGCCATGACGGAAGAGACGCGGCGGCTGGTGGCCCACCTGGTGTGGAACAACCAGAACTTCATGGAATTCTATTCGGCGAACTACGCGTTCGTCTCGACGAACCTTGCGAAGCTGTACGGCGCGGAACCTCCCGCCGAGGAATTCGGGCGCGTCGAGCTGCCGGCGAATTCCGAACGCGCGGGCGTGCTGGGACAGGCGCTGTTCCTGGCCGCTTCTTCGAAACCGTCCGAGACGTCGCCGACGGCGCGCGGCCTTTTCGTTCGCGAACAGTTTCTGTGTCAGGAGGTTCCGCAGCCGCCCCCCGGCGTGAACGCCAACCTGCCCGTGCCCACCCGCGCGAAGCCGATGACGAATCGCGAGCGGCTGGGCGTCCATTTGACCAACGAAAGCTGCGCGAGTTGCCACACCTTGATCGATCCGATCGGTTTCGGCTTCGAGAAGTTCGACGCCATCGGCCAGCGCCGCGAGAAACTAAAGATCACCTTCACCCCGGAGCGGAAAGAGAAGGGCCAGAACGAGACGGTCCATCTGGATTTCGACACCACCGGATACGTGGCGGGTATTCCGGATTCGGCGTTCCAGACGCCGCGCGAACTGGCCCGGATTCTGGCCGGCAACGCCCAGTGCCAACAGTGTGTGGTGAAGCAGGTTTTTCGCTACTACATGGGCCGGCATGAAAAGGCCGGCGACGCCGCCGTAATCCGCCGCTCGTTCGAGGACTTTCAAAAGTCCGGCTTCCGTTTCCAAGAGTTGATGGCGGCGGTGCTAAAGTGGAGCATATTCCCACCCGAATCCTAAGGCAGGAGTCCTTTCGATGGCTTTCGTACATACTCACGACCGTTCAATGCCCCGGCGCTATTTCCTGCGCAACCTGGGCGGAGTTTCCATCGCGCTGCCGCCGCTGGCCGCCATGTTCAATGCAAGCGGCACCGCCTACGCGGCCACGAAGGCGGAGATCCCCTCGCGGTTCGTGCTGTGGTTCAACGGAAACGGCGTGGTGGAGAAGTATTGGATTCCGGCCGAGACCGGCACCGGCTTCACGATGACGCCGTGTTTGGCCCCGCTGGCGCCCTTCCGCAACGATATTCACGTAATCACGGGGCTCGACAATCCGGCGGCGCGCCTGCCGGGACCGGGCAACGATCATCACCGGTCGATGGCCGCGTTGATGAGCGGCACACAGTTCACCGGGCGTGGATCGGGCGGGCCGTCGATCGATCAGGCGATCGCCGCGCGCGTCGGCGCGGACAGCCGGTTTCGTTCCATCCAGGTGGGCGTGTCGCAGGAGTCGTTCGGCGAGAGCATTCAGCGCAACATGAGCTGGGCCGGTTACGACCGCGCGCTGCCGCCGGAGATGTTGCCGAATAAGCTATTCGATCGGTTGTTCGGAGCTCGCGACGCGGGTTGGATCAGCCGGAAGCGGTCCGTGCTGGACGCCGTCCGGGAAGACGCCTCCGCGGTGCGGAAGGCGCTAGGCCAGGAAGACAAGACCCGGCTGGACGAGCATTTGGAGTCGATTCGCGACGTGGAGAAAGCGATCGCCAGCCTGCCGCCGAACTACCGGCGCATCGACCCGCCGGAAGCGGAAGGCGACATGAAGGATTGGCCCCGCATCGCCAAGCTGCAGAGCGACCTGGTGGCGCACGCCTTCGCCAGCGGCCAGACCCGCGTGGCGTCCTACATGTTGACCAAGTGCCAGGGTTTGTCGCGTTTCCCGTGGCTGGGCTACACCGCCGCGCGGCACCACGACTATACGCACCGGGACGGCAAAGCGCCGGGCTTCGACGGGCCGGACGGCCAGCGCGTGATGCGGGATATCTGCCGCTGGCACGTGGAGGAGTTCGCGTATCTTGTCGGCAAGTTGAAGTCGATTCGCGAGGGCGATGCGTCGGTGCTGGATCGAACGCTGCTGCTGTTCATCCACGAGCACGCCGAAGCGAACGACCATAAGAACAACGGCTACTCGATTATCGCGGCGGGCCACGCGGGCAACCTGCGCACCAATGTGCACACTCGCACCACGGGCACGGTGAGTGACTTGTATCTGGCGGCGGCGAACAAGGCGATGGGCGCGGGCTTGAAGTCCTTTCCATCCGCCACGCGCGAGCTTCCCGAAATCTTCGCTTAAGCGGAGGGTAGCCGAACGCACGCGCGCAGGCCGCCCAAGGGAGATTCCTCCAGGCGCACGGCGCCGCGATACAACTCGCAGAGGTCGCGCGCGATGGCCAGGCCGAGGCCGGAGCCGGGCACGGCTTCATCGGCGCGTACACCGCGCTCCAGAACGGCCGTGCGCAACTTGGGCGAGAGGCCGCGTCCATCGTCCTCCACGGCGATCAGCAGTTCGCCGCCGCCTGACTCGATCGACACCACGACTCTGCTTCGCGCCCATTGGCACGCGTTCTCCAGCAGATTGCCCAGGATCTCATCGAGATCCTCGGGCCGGACTCGCGCGATCGCCGCGCCGGTGGCGGGGACTTCGATCGTCAGACCGCGCTCGGCGTGCAGCACGCGCATGGTCCGCGCCAACGCCTGACAAGCCGGGACCACGTCGACTTGCCCGGCGGCACCGGATGCCGCCCGGGCGCGAGCGAGATGGTAGTCCACCTGCCGGGCCATCTTCCCGGTGTGGCGCGCCACCGCTTCCGCCCCTTCCGAATCGCCGGCGGCGCGCAGGCGTTCCACTTCGATATTCAGCAGCGCCAGCGGCGTCTTGAGGCCATGAGCCAGGTCACCTGCGGTGGCCAGGGCGCGGCGCACCGCCTGCTCCCGTTCCTCCAACAAGCCATTCAACTCGTCGACCAGTGGCTGCACCTCCGCCACATAGCTCCCGGACACGCCATCGGCCGTCCCGGCGCGTATGCCTGCCAGATTTTCGCGAATCCGCCGGAAGGGAGCGAGGGCACGGCGCAGGACCCACACGCCGCAAACCATCAGGCCGGCGCCGCCCAGAACGACGATAGCGGAATGGCGGCCGCGCACAGCGGGGAAAAAATGGAGCAGCACCATGGAGAGCATATGCATCAACGCCAGCAGGCCGGCCGTCCACAACAGCGACGCGGCGATGAGCTGGGAGCGCAGCGTCTTCATTCGGTTCCCGCCCGGTAGCCCAGGCCGCGCACCGTTTCGATGGTGCGTGGCCCCAGCTTGCGGCGAAGCCTGGCGACGAAGACCTCGACGGTATTGGAATCGCGGTCAAAATCCTGCGCGTAGATATGTTCGATCAGTTCGCTGCGGCCTACGACGCGGCCCCGATGGTGCATCAGGTAGGCCAGCACGCGGTACTCGTGACTGGTGAGGCGAACGATTTCGCCGGCCAGCGTCACACGCGCAGTCCGCGGATCCAGAACCAACTCTCCACACCGCAGTTCGGTGTGGGCCGTGCCGCTAGCGCGGCGGATCAACGCGCGGATGCGGGCCAGCACCTCTTCAATGCGAAACGGCTTGGAAACGTAGTCGTCGGCGCCGCCGTCAATGCCCTGGACTTTTTCGTGCCAACTGCCGCGCGCGGTGAGAATCAGAACCGGCCAGCGCAGGCCGGCCGCGCGCCAGCCGCGCAGAAGCGTGAGGCCGTCCACGCCCGGCAGGCCCAGGTCCAGCACCACGGCGTCGAACACGCCGGCATGGGCGAGTTCATCGGCATGGCGTCCGTCGCCCGCCACGTCCACCGCATAGCCGGCCTCCCGCAGCGCGTTCGCCAATTGCTTCGCAATCGACGCCTCGTCCTCGACTACCAGTACTCGCAAGTACACTGTTATAGCGAATCCGGATGAACGAGACCTGAACGAACCGTTCAG
Organism: Acidobacteriota bacterium; assembly: GCA_016871155.1. Classification (GTDB taxonomy): domain Bacteria; phylum Acidobacteriota; class Terriglobia; order Bryobacterales; family Bryobacteraceae. The sequence continues at coordinate 7,081 of VFZO01000098.1, forward strand.
CGGCCGTTCAGGCGGAGGCTGGCAAACTCGGTTCCATGAACTCTTCACTCGATTTCGGATACCCGTGGTGGCTGCATTACGGCCACCTGACGATCGCGTCGCTCGCCGGACTGTTTTTGTACAAGGGTCCCAAGGCCCGCTGGGCGCGGTGCCTGCTGTTCGGAATCGCAGCCTGGGCGCTGCTCTGCTTTATGTTGATTCAATTCGGAGCGAGGATCGATTCGGTGGCGGAGCTGCCAACCGGGAATTTTCTCGCCTCCAACCAGGGCAAGGTGCTGGACCTGGGGGCCGGAACCGGCCGTTCGGCCATCATGGTCCTGCGAGCCCGGCCCGGCGTTACGGTTGTGGCGCTGGACCTTTTCGGCGAGTCCTTCGATATGCACTTTGGCCGCGGCCCCGATCCACAGCAGCTTTTGCGGGCGAACCTGAAGGCGGCCGGCGTGGAGGAGCGGACCAGCATCGTGGCGGCCGATATGCGGAAGCTGCCTTTTGAAAACGCTTCCTTCGAGGGCATTGTCAGCGCGTTCGCCGTGGACCACCTGAATCGCGAAGGCGTGGGCCAAACGCTGGCCGAGTCCGCCCGGGTTTTGAAACCGAATGGCGAGTTTCTGTTGATCGTGACGAATGGACGCGACCCATGGGCGCGCTTTGCCTTCGGCCCTCTGCTGGCGCATGGCGGATTCCGCGCTTCGGAATGGTGGGAAGCCCGCTTGCGCGAGAGCGGACTGCAGGTGGCCGAGAAAGGAACCTCGCCGCCGGCGTTCTACTTCGTGGCGAAACGGTCCTGACGGCGGCGGAACGGAATACTATCTATCTATGATCCGTTTCTGTTTTCTGCTTGCGTTGGGCCTGACGCTGGCGGCCCAGACTCCCCAGGAGATTGCGCTGGCGATGCGGAAGGCCGCGGTGTTCTACGTGGAGAAGGTTTCCACGCAAGGGGGGTATCACTACACCTACGCCGACGATTTGAGCTACGGCAAGAGCGAGCACGGTGAGGGTTTAAGCCAGGTGGAGACGCAGCGCGCGGGTACGCCGGCCGCGGCGCTGGCGTTTCTGGAAGCGTGGTGGGCCACGGGCGACGGCTACTATTTGGAAGCGGCGAAGCGGGCGGCGCAGGCGCTGGTGCGAGGGCAGTTGTGCTCCGGCGGGTGGGATTACATCATCGAATTCGACCCTGAAACGGCCCCCCGGTATCCGTACCGCTCCGACAACAACTGCCGGGATCAAAAACAGCCGCCCACCACGCTCGACGACAATGTGACCCAGGCGTGCGTGCGCGTGCTGATGCGTGTCGACAAGGAGCTTGGCTTTAAGGACGAATCGATCCACGGCGCGGCCGAGTTCGCGTTGTCCAAACTGATGGAGGCGCAGTATCCGAACGGCGCCTGGCCGCAGCGTTTCACCGTGCCTCCGGACGGTTCGAAATTTCCAGCTAAAAAGGCCAGCTATCCGGCCGAGTGGCCCCGCAAGTGGCCCGGCGAGGACTACCGGAATCACTACACGTTTAACGACAATACGATCGCCGACCTCATCGACATGTTCCTTGAGGCCGGGCGAATCTACAAAAACAAGCGATACACGGAAGCGGCGAAACGCGGCGGCGACTTCATCCTGCTGGCGCAGATGCCGGAGCCGCAGCCGGCCTGGGCGCAGCAGTACGACGTGAACATGCAGCCCGCCTGGGCGCGCGTGTTCGAGCCGCCTTCGGTCAGCGGCGGAGAGTCGCAGGGCCTGATTGAGGTGCTGATGGTGCTCTACCGCGAGACCAACGAGAAGAAGTATCTGGAGGCCATCGAGCCCGCGCTGAAGTGGCTGGAAAAGACGGTTTTTCCCGACGGGAAACGCATTCCGCGCTTCAACGAGCTGAAGACCAACCGGCCGCTCTACATCACAAAGGGAACGCAGATTCAGGCCAAGGACATGGGCTCCAAGCGGATCGACGGGTATGAGCTGAGCTACTCCGACAAGAGCGTCATCACGCACTACGCGGTCGTGACGGCGGCGACGAAGATTCCGCGCATTCGCAAGGACTACGAAGCGCTGAAGCTAAAGCGCGAGCCGCGCGCCGAACGGTTGCACGGTCTGTCGCCCTGGGCCAACGAAGGCGTGCAGCGGGCGGGCGATTCGGCGTCCATCATCCGGGCGATGGATGCGCGCGGCGCCTGGGTGGAGGACGGTGTCATCGGCAAGGCGGACAAGGTCGTATCGGTTTTCGCGGCGCGGGACATGGTGTTGACCATCAACGGCCGCCCGACGCCGATCAAGGAGAATGATCGCATCGAGCTGTTCGAAGGCCAGCAGCCTCCCCGGCAGAAGGTGATCCACACGACGACGTTCTCTAGGAATTTGGAGCGGTTGGCCGCGGCGCTGAAACGATAGGCGCCCGAACGCCTCCTATGATGTCGAACTTCCGCGACGCCGGCGGCTTGGCGACGAGCGACGGGCGCAGGATGCGGAACGGAGTTTTGTTCCGGTCCGACGCGCCGGACAACATTGCGTTCCTCACCCAACACGGAATTCGCCTGGTCTGCGATCTCCGCGAACACAAGCGGCCGCTTACGTGGAACGGGCCCATGCGTTACGCCAATGTGCCGATACCCGAGGCCAGCCGGCTCGCGATTTTCGGCTGCCTGTTCGGACGTTCAGGCGGCGGCCGGTTTCAGGCGCTGCTGACCGGCTACTATCGCAACCTGGTTCTGGGGCACACCGCGGCGACGAGGCAAGTCTTCGATCTTCTGGCCGATGGCGCGCACTGGCCCGTGCTCGTGCACTGCACGGCGGGAAAGGACCGCACGGGGTTTCTCATCTCGCTGTTGCAGACGCTGGCCGGCGTGCCCTACGGCGCGGTGTTGGAGAATTACCTGGAGACAAACGAACGCTTCTCCGAACGGCGCGAGGTGTTCTACCGGAAGTTGAGGCGGCTGACGTTATGGCAGGTCTCGCGGGAGCGTATGGACCGCATCGCGCTGGCGCCGGCCTACGCGCTGGACGCCGCGCACGAAGCGATTCGCCAACGCCACGGGGACGTCGAGACGTACCTCCGCGACGGCTGCGGAATCGCGCCGGAAACGCTCGCCGCGGTGCGGGAACGGCTGGTCTAACCCTCCATCGGCACACGGTCGTATTCGCTGAGACGCGAAAGATCCACGGTGACCACGCCATCGGGCGTTGCCCCGAAAATGTCGGCGAACTTCGCGCCGTAGACGATCTCGCGATCGGCGTAGGAGTAGCGCGAATGGACGGTTTGGGAGAACGACTCCTCGGTGGCCGAGATCATGACAAACACCTCCGGGTCCGAGGAGAGAATGGCCGCTTCGTCCAAGCCCCAAAGCGGGCTCGATTCGTCGATCCGATGGACGATCACCCATTGCGTGGGCAGCAGCACGACAGAAGGCCGCTCCAGAGCAAACTGATAAAACTTTCGACGCCCGTCTTCCACGCGGCTGAGCGTGACCGTGGCCTTGATGTCGATCAACTGGCTGCGGCGCCCGTTGGCGATGCGGAACATCAGCGCGCGGATGTCCTTATAGGGAGCCACCAACATGCGAGCGCTGCGCAGAATATGGGCCGTGGGTCTTGAAAACCGGGCGAACAGTATACCGGTGGCGAGAGCGAAACCCATCAGCCCCAACAGCGCTTCCACCGCGACCAGAACGTTTGCCAGCGTGCTCTTTGGAGTCATCTGCCCGTAGCCGATGGTGGCGATGGTCTGCACCGAGAAAAAGATGGCGTTGTGCCACGGTGCGCCGGGTTCTCCGCCGGAGATGGCGTCCGGCCCAGCCCACACGTACAGCGAGGCGAATATCAAATTCACGGCCGCGTACCCCATCAGTACAGAGAGCCAAAACACCGGCCAACTCGCGCCGAGCAGATGCTGATACGGCGTGAGCGCTTCCCAGAACCGCTCGCCCAGCCGGACGATGTTCAGCGAACCGTCGGCGAGCATCATTCGCTCCTGTTTCGACTGTGCGATCCGGCCCGAAAGGCCCAGGTCGCGGTCCATCTGCGGAGGTGCGGGATTCATGCGGGAACTGTTACCCTATTAGGTTAGGACAATCAAGAGCTTCGAACCATGTCAGGTCACTCCAAATGGCACACAATTAAGCACAAGAAGGCGGCCCTGGACGCCAAAAGGGGCAAGATCTTCACCCGCTTGATCAAGGAAATCGTAATTGCCGCGCGTGGCGGCGGCGATCCTGATTCCAACGCCCGCCTCCGCACCGCCGTTACGGCCGCCAAGGCCGTTTCGATGCCCGCCGACAACATCAACCGGGCCATTAAGCGCGGCACCGGCGAACTGGAAGGCGCCACGATCGAGGAGTTCACCTACGAGGGTTACGGCCCCGGCGGCGCGGCCGTGATGGTGAAAGTCGCCACCGACAACAAGAACCGCACCGTTAGCGATATCCGCCACGTTTTTTCGAAAAACGGCGGCAACATGGCGGAGCCGGGCGCGGTGGGCTGGATGTTCGAAATGAAGTCGAACGTTTTGATCGAGGGCGACAAAACCAGCGAAGAGCAGTTGATGAACGTCGCGCTCGACGCTGGCGCCGAGGATATCCGGAACAACGGCGACTCCTGGCAGGTGCTCTCCGACCCCAGCGCCCATCAGGCCGTGCTTGACGCTCTGGCGGCGGCGAACATTCCGGTGACGGAGTCGGAAATGACCGCGCTCGTCGCCAAGAACACGGTGGTTCTGGAAGGCACCGACGCCAAGGGCATGCTGCGTTTATACGAGGCACTCGACGATTACGACGATGTGCAGAACGTCTACGGCAACTTCGAAATCGGCGACGACGCCGGCGACGAAAGCTAGCGCGGTATGCGCGTGCTGGGCATCGACTGCGGCTCCGAGCGGACCGGCTTCGGCGTCATCGAGAGCGATGGCCGGACACACCGCCTGATCGCGGCCGATGTCATTGTGACCTCGCCCCGCAAACCGCTGGGCGAACGGCTGCGGGCGATCGCCGAAGGGTTGCGGACCGCGATTGCGGCGCATCAGCCCGACGAAGGCGCCGTGGAAGGCGTATTCCATGCCGTCAACACGCAGACGGCCATCAAGCTGGCGCACGTGCGCGGCGTGGCGCTGCTGTCGCTGGCGGAGGCCGGCGTCGACATCGGCGAATACTCGCCGATGGAGGTAAAGACTAGCGTGGTGGGCTATGGACGCGCGGAAAAGGAGCAGGTGCAACTGATGGTTCGAACGCTGCTCGGCCTGCCCGCGGTCATCCGTTCCAAGGACGCCTCCGACGCGCTGGCCGTGGCCATTTGCCACGCGACGCGCACGAATTTCGCCGCGAAACTGAGGGTGGCGCGATGAAGCCCTTATTGCTGCTGGCGGCCATGGCGGCCGCGGCCTGGGCGCAAAGCGGGAAGCTGATTTGGACCAAGTCCTTCCCCGGTTCCACGCCGGCATGGGTGCGCATCACCATCGAGCCTAACGGCCAGGGACAGTACATCGAAGAGCCGAACGACCCGCAACCTTACGCGTTCAAGCTCACCGAGAGCGAAGTGAAGACCATGTACGGACTGGCGGAAAAGCTGGGCTGGTTTAACCGCAATGTGGAGTCCGGCCTGCCGGTGGCGAAGATGGGCGAGAAGACGTTCCGCTACGAAGACGGCGCCAAGGCAAGCGAGCAGAAGTTCAACTATTCCATCGATCCGGACGCGCAGGCGCTGGCCGATTGGTTCGAGCGCATCACTGAATCCGAGCGCTACCTGATGGAACTCGAGCGATCGGGACGTTTCGACAAGCTCGGTGTGAACAAGGTCATTCTGCAAATCCACGCAGCCTGGGACAGGAAGCGGCTGGTAGCGGTGGAGCAGTATTTGAAGTGGCTGGACCGCATCGCTCGAAACGAAAGCTACCTGAACATGGCGCGCGAACGCGCCGCCCTGCTGGCCGATCAATTTCGAAATCCCGCGCCCGCCGAGGCGCCGAAGCAACAATGAAGTCACTCCTCCTCTGCGGTCTGACGGCCGCCGTAATTCTCGCGCAGCAACAGCAGCAGGCGCCGGCCGATCCGGAACAGATGGACCTGAACAACTCGCTGGCCGAGGCCGGTGCGTCGAGCCACGAATTCGTCCATGCGCTGGAGCGCCACCTAAAGAAGTATCCGGCGGCCAAGAACCGGTGGGAGCTGGAGCGCGCGCTGGTTCGCGCGGCGCGGGAATCCAACGACGACGCGCGGCTGATCAAGTGGGGCGAGGTTCTACTGGCCCGCGAGAGCGAAGACCTGCAAACGCTCGAAGCCGTGGCCCGCGCGCTCAGCCGCCAGGCGGACAAAGCGTCCGCCGAAAAGGCGTTGGCGCGCGCCCAGAAGTGGGAGCAGATACTGCGGGCCATTGAGCCCCAGGGGCCGCAGGAAAAGATTCGCTGGCAGACCCGCCTGGACCTGGATATGGCCCTGAGCCGCGCGCTGAACGTGCAGGCGATGTCGCTGCTGAAACTCGGCAAGGCGGCCGAGGCCGAAACGGCCGGAGAGAAGTCCTACGCCGCCTACCCGTTCGACGACAACGCACGGTCGCTGGCGCAGGCGCGCGCCGCGCTGGGCAAGTGGGATCTGGCCGCGGATACATATGCCGATAGTTTTGTTTCTAGCGAGGGCAAGCGGGCCGACGACTTGGCCGCCATGCGCGCGGCCTGGGCGAAGAATCATCCGGACGAAAAAGGCCTTGGCGACCGGCTGCTGGCGGCGCACGAACGGTTCAACAAATGGAACGACGCGAAGATCGAGCGGCTGCAAAAGATCGACGCGAACGCGATCAAGACGAAGCCCAACGAGTTTGTCGTCACCGGCGTGAACGGCGAAAAGCTGGAGATCGCGTCGTTGCAGGGCAAAGTGGTTGTGCTGGATTTCTGGGCCACCTGGTGCGGCCCGTGCCGCACGCAACACCCGCTGTATGAACAGGCGAAAGAGCGATTCAAAGGCCGCGACGACGTGACCTTTGTCTACTTGAACACCGACGAGGACAAGTCCGGCGTGCGGAGCTTCCTGCAAAACAGCGGCTGGTCGCAGAACGTGTTTTATGAAGACGGGCTTTCCAGGTTGCTGGGCATTAGCTCCATTCCTACAACGGTTATTCTGAACAAGCGCGGCGAGCTGGCCAGCCGGATGAACGGTTTCAACCCGGAGCGTTTCGTGGACATGCTGTCCGAGCGCATCCAGCGAATTCTCGGCGAATGACGATGGCTCCCCGTTTCCGGCGCGTGATCTGGATTGTGCTCGATAGCGTTGGCATCGGCGAGATGCCGGACGCCGCCGCGTATGGAGACGCGGGGGCCGACACGCTGGGCAACATCGCCGCGCAGCGTCCGTTGCATCTGCCGAATTTCGCCGCCATGGGGCTGGGAAACATCAAGCCGCTGGCGGGTGTCCCGGCCGCCGCGAGTCCCGCGGGTTCGTTCGGGAAGTGCGCACTGGCGTCGCCGGGTAAGGACACCACCACCGGCCATTGGGAGATGGTGGGTATTCACTTGGAGCAGCCGTTTCCGCTGTTCCCGCAGGGGTTCCCCGCGGAGGTTCTGCGCCGGTTCGAGGACGCGATCGGCCGCAGGTCGCTGGGCAACAAGGCCGCGTCCGGGACGGAGATCATCAAGGAACTTGGCGATGAGCATGTGCGAACCGGTTCGCCGATCGTCTACACCTCGGCCGACAGCGTGTTTCAGATCGCGGCTCATGAAGACGTGATTCCGTTGTGGGAGCTCTACAAGATTTGCGAGACGGCGCGCGAGATTTTGCGCGGGCCGCTGGAGGTAGGCCGCGTGATCGCGCGGCCGTTCGAAGGCGAATCCGGCGCTTATAAACGGACGTCGAATCGCAAGGACTACGCCGTGCCTCCGCCGAAGGGAATGCTGCTGGATCAACTGCATGCGGCGAAGGTGAACGTGCACAGCGTGGGCAAGATCTTCGACGTGTTTCTGGGCCGCGGCATTTCGGTCTACGACAAGACGAAGACCAACGCCGAAGGGATGGCGACGGCGATCGACGCGATGCGCCACACGCTGGACGGTCTGATCTACGTCAACCTGGTGGACTTCGATATGCTGTTCGGCCACCGCAACGACGTAGAGGGCTACGCCAATGCGTTGGAGGAAACCGACCGCTGGCTGCCAACGCTGCAGGGCGCCATGCGGCCCGGCGACCTGGCAATCTTCTGCGCGGACCACGGTTGCGACCCGACAACGCCGTCCACCGACCACAGCCGCGAATACACACCGCTGCTTTGCTACTCGCCTGGGGCGAACGGCGCCGATCTCGGCACCCGTGCGTCGCTCAGTGACATTGGGCAGACCGTCGCCGAAAATTTCGGCGTCACAATCCCGAAAGGAACCAGTTTCTTACAAGCTTTATGAGAACTCCGCTAATGGCCGGCAATTGGAAGATGTACAAGACGCCGGCCGAGACAAAAGCGTTCTTCGACGCCTTTCTGCCGCTGGTGGCGGAGTCGAAGCACTGCGACATCGCCATCTGTCCGCCCTTCGTGAATATCCCCGCCGCCGTGGAAGCGGCGCGCGGTTCGCGGGTCGGCATCGGCGCGCAGAACCTGTATTGGAAGAACGAAGGCGCGTTCACTGGCGAGATCTCCGGCCCGATGATTCTGAGCGCCGGCGCCGAGTGGGTCATCATCGGCCACAGTGAGCGCCGTCAGTTCTTCGGAGAAACGGACGCCACGGTGTTGGAGCGCACAAAAGCCGCGCTGGCAGCGGGGTTGAAGCCCATTGTCTGCGTTGGCGAAAGGCTGGAAGAGCGCGAAGCCGGTCAGACCGATGCGGTTCTGACGGCGCAGTTTCAGGGCGGCATCGCGGCGCTCAGCGCCGGGGACTTCGGCAGGATCGTCATCGCGTATGAACCGGTCTGGGCTATCGGCACCGGCAAGGTGGCGACGCCGGAGATGGCGGCCGATGCGCATCGCACGCTGCGCGCACTGGTGATCGCCAACTACGGCGCGGAAGCCGGCGCGGCGGCGCGGATTCTCTACGGCGGTTCGGTGAAGCCGGACAACGTGAAGGGCCTGATGGCGCAGCCGGAGATCGACGGCGCGCTGGTGGGCGGCGCAAGCCTGAAGGCAAGCGACTTCGCGTCCATCGTAAACTTCTAGAGTGATTTCCCGACGCGCCCTGCTCGCTTCCACCGCTACGCTGTCCGCCGCCGCCCCGAAGCCGCTGATCGTCTATATCGGCGACGGGCCGAAGGGAACCCGCTCGTTCCCCGCGAGCGGGCCGCTCACGTTCCCTCCGGCGGGAACGGCGTACCGCGAGAACGCGGAGGCCCATCGCGTCTGGCGAGGCATTCACGCGCTAGCGCCGAGCCTGGTTGTGGACCCGGCGGGTCACGCCGGCCTGGCCGCCGCGCTGGAAGGCAAAGTCCCAGTGGTGCGCGAAATGCCGAAGGGCGCGCCGAAACTCTCGCCCATGGCTATCGCGCGCGCGGCGAATCTCAAACGCACGCCGCGTGAGGTGGCCGGCCAGATGGGCCAGGTGTACGGGCACGAACTGAAGGAAGTGGCTTACATTCCCGCATTCGCCTGCATGGGGCGCGTACGCCTGGGCGCGCTGCGGGATATTGAGGCGCTTGCGGCGCCCTACATCAACGGCCAGCGGAACTCGCTCGACAAAGCGACGTCCAGCCATTTAAGCGGGCACCTGATCTTCGCCCAACTCTACGAGATGACGAAGAATCCGGTCTACCTGCAACGGGTGAAGGCCGCGGCGGACATGGCGTTCCATGCCGACGGGTCGCCGAAGGAGTCAATGCCGCTCCACAACGAGATGAGCGACTCGGTGTTTATGGGTTGCCCGATTCTGGCGCAGGCCGGCAAGTTGACAGGCGAGAAAAAGTACGGCGAGATGGCGGTGACGCATCTGAAGTTCATGCAGAAGCTGTGTCTGCGGAACGACGGGATCTACCGGCACTCGCCCCTGGACGCGGCCGCCTGGGGCCGCGGCAACGCGTTCCCCGCGCTGGGAATGGCGCTGACACTGGAGGCGATGCCGGACGACGAGTATGTACGCGAGAGCTTTCAGAACCTCATGGCGGCCGTGCAGCCGCTGCAGGACGCCGATGGCATGTGGCATCAGGTGATCGACAAGCCCGCTTCGTACGCCGAATACTCCTGCACGGCGATGATCGCCACGTCGATGCGTCTTGCAATCCGGAACAAATGGATAGATCGTAGTTATATCCGTAACGTGGAACGCGCCTGGAGCGGCATCAAAGCCCGCACCGAGCCCGGCGGTGTGTTGCTCGACGTGTGCGAGTCCACCGGCAAACAGAAGTCCGAGACCGATTATTTCCATCGCGCGGCTGTCTGGGGCAAGGACCCGAGAGGCGGCGCCATGGCGCTACTCATTTCCACTCACCTTTTTTAGGAGGCAATCTCATGCGGTTCTTGATCGGCGCGGCGCTGGCCGCCGTGTCATTGTGCGCCCAAACGGCGCAAGAGCAATCCATTATGCGGATGGCGGGCAGTATTCAACGCCAAATCCTGCGGCTACCGGAATACGGCGTGTTCGACTCGTTGCGCTTCAGCATCAAGGACGGCACGGTCACATTGCGCGGCAGCGCATCGCGGCCCATCCTGAAATCGAGCGCGGAAAACGTGACCAAGAAGGTGGAAGGCGTCGAGAAGGTGGATAACCAGATCGAAGTGACGCCGCTTTCGCCGATGGACGACGGCATCCGGCTGCGAACCTATGTCGCCATCTACGGCCACCCGGCACTGGCCCGGTTCAATCCGAACCGGGGAACGCCCCTGTTCATGTCGCGCGTGAGCGCCCTGAGCGGTATCACCAACGATCCGCCGCCCGGCAACCACCCGGTGCGCATCCTGGTCAAGAACGGGAATGTGACGCTGGACGGCGTTCTGCCCACGGCCGGAGACCGGACCATCGCCGAGTTGCAGGCGAACGGCGTAAGCGGCGTGTTCTCGGTGACGAACAATATTCAGGTGGAAGAAGCGGCCAAGATGAAGAAACCGAAGCGGTAAACGGAAAAGAGCCGCTTGGGCATTGCCCAAGCGGCTCAAGGTTATCGACAGGTTTAGTGTAAGAGGTTACTCTTTCACCGCATTGCGGCGGCGAGCGAGGGCGAAGAGACCGCTGAGGCCAAGGGCCAGAGCGCCGTAGAAGCCGGGCTCGGGGACGGCGGAAAGTGTGGCGTCGACGTCGAGACGGCCGAGGGTGTTGAAGGTGACCTCGGACACGATCGTCAGCGAGTATAGCGAGAGGTTCTCAACTCCGCCTTGACGCTTTTTGTTGTACGTATTCGGGCTCGAAACGGCCGTGTTGTCCAAGCCGAGGTTCGACATGAAGCTACCGCCAAAGGCCGCGTTGCCGCCGTCAATGCGCGCGCCATAGCCGACATTGCCAGTTGCGCCCAAACTCGCGTTCGTCGTCGTACCGAGGACACCTTGGAAGGGGTTTCCGGTGAAATCCAAGTCGGTGAACTCAATTCGGAGCGTCCGCGGTGTGGCCGCCAACAACTCGATATTGGACTGGAGGGCCAGTTCAGGAATAGACGCGGAGCCGGAATCGGGCTTTGTCGTGGCGCCGGTGAAGCGCAGCCTCCAGTTGCCGTCTATTGTCGTCGTGGTGCCCAAAGAGATCAGGCCGTCAATCGTGTTGTCGGTGTCCCCCAAACCGTTGTCCGTGATGTCCAAAAGAACCGTGTTAGACGTCACATCCGTAACGCGCAAACGAGCGGTTGGGACCGAAAAGGCTGGAAGGGATGCGAGGATCGCAACGCCCAGGCCCAAAAAATGCTTAAAATTCATCATAATCAACACTCCCCCTTTTACTTTAGGATAGATTAGTATTCGCCTTGCACCATACTCAGGCCGAAGCCTGGACGACCGTAACACACTCGGTCACCTGTCGAAGTTTTTGGTATCAGGGTACTCTCTAAGTTTACGAGGGTAGATGGCCTCGGTCAACTATCTTAGAGTACCGGAACGATGCAAACGGTACCAGTACACCCTGGGGGTTAGCGCCCGCCCAAGGCCTGCAGTTGTTGCTGAATTTGCCGTGTCTCATTCTCGTCCGGCCGGTTGCGAATCGCCGTCTCGAATGCCCGCCGGGCGCCATTCGCGTCGTTCTTCGCCAGCAGTGCTATGCCCAGATGGTGTTGATAGCTTGGGTTTTCCGGCTTCTCCTTCGCCAGTCCTTGGAAGATTTGGAGAGCGCTATCAAAGTTTTTCTTCTTCAGGTAAACCCATCCGAGGGTATCCCGGAAATCCAGTTCGCTTGGCGCGGCCTTAACCGCCCGCTCGGCAAACCGCAGTGCCTCCTCCAAATCAGCGGGAGTTGTCGACTCGGCCAGGCTGTAGGCTAAATTATTCAAAGCAGAAGGGTTACCGGGCTGCATCGCCAGCACCTGCCGATAGGACTTTATGGATTCGGCGGCGTTGCCAGCCGAATAGTAAGCCATGCCGAGTGCCAAATGGGCCATTGGATCTTTCGGGTTCAGCGTGATCGCCCGTCCGAGTTCCTGAATCGCTTTCTGATGGTCACCCTTTTCGCGATGCGCATCTCCCAATGCCAAAGCCAGCTTGCTATCTTTCGGACGGGCGGCAGCCAACTTTTCATAGGTCAGAATCGCCACATCGTGTTGGCCGGCCTGCGTCGCGGCCTTTCCGAGCATGACACTCAGGGCGGCGGACTGCGGATTCCGTGAAGCCTCGTCCGACAGTATTTTCAGAGCGCGGTCGAACTGCTGCTGGGCCAGAAACGTTTCCGCCAGGCCCGCAACCGCCTTCGAATCGTGCCGCTCTGTTGCCAGACGATTAAAAATCGCTTCGGCCTCTTTGTAGCGTTTCATCCCAATCGCGACGAGTCCCTGCTGCACCCGCAGATCCCGAGTGGAAGGATAGGCGCGGACCAACTCGTCAATGATAGGTTTCGCGTCATCGTACCTCCGGCTCTCCATGAGCGCGGCGATTTTGAGGAACTGGGCCTTCGCGTTTTTCGGGTTGCGGCCCAGCACCTCCTCGAGCGGGGTAATTGCATCGCCGGACCGCTTGTCCAGGATGTTGACGGTCGCCAACAACAACCTCGAAGGTTCCGCGGCATCCATCTGCTTTGAGGACTCCTGCAGGTACTTCCGGGCCGTCGCCAGATCGCCCTTCATGAGCTGCGCTCTGCCCAAGTTCATCTTCGCCGACCCATCGTTAGGGCGGTTCTTCAGAACAGTACCGTACATCGCGATCACTTGGTCCAGATTCTTCTTGTCTCCATCGTCCAGAAGCAGATTGGCCTTCAGCATGAGCGCGTCGTGGTCTTCCGCGCTCTTTGCCAGGACGCCGTCCAGGATCTTGACCGCATCCGCGAGCCGGTTCTCCAAAATCCGAACGCTGGCGATCCGGACCTGCAGTACATTCACATTCGCAGGGTCGGCCTGTATCCCTTGCTCAAAGGCGGCCACCGCGCGCTCCGGGTCTCGAAGCCGGACGTAGAAATCTCCGGCGGCCAGATGGGCGTTGGCAGGCAGGGGCTTGGTCTCCAGGAACGACTGCAAAGTCGACTGCACGGCAGCCTTGTTTTCGAGGGACGCGTAGTGGGCGGCCAATTGGATCGCCGGCTCCGGTGATCCGGGGATGTTCCGTACTTTCTCTTTTAGAAGCTCCTCGGCGCGGCCACCTTGCTTCTGCTGCGTCGCATTTCGATACAAAAGATTGTAAATTGGCCCGAAATCCTTCTTCTTCGCGATGAGCTGCCGGCCAAGCTTGTCGGCTTCCTCGGTCTGCCCGTTGTCCATCAGCGCCTGCGCGTATCCAATGGTCAGGTACTCGTGCAGCGGCTGAATCTCATTGGCCTTCTTGAAGTACTCGACCGCCTCGGCCGCTTTCCGGTCCAGCAGCGCCAGATTGCCGTTCATGCGGAGGGCGTCGAAGGAGTTCTTATCCGCCGCCGTGATCTCGCCGACAACCTTTCGCAGCGCTTCGTACAGAGCCGTGTTCTGCGGATCCGACTGATAGGCCGCGACAAAGAGATCCGCTAAGCGAACCTTGATGTCGGTGCGAGCCGGCAGCAACTCGGCCGCCTGGCGGACGGCATCGAAACCAAGCTGCCCATTTCCCTGTTCCAATTCCGAGAGTCCGAGCCCATAATAGGCCTCGCCGTACCGGGAATTTTGCTTGATCGCATTCCGGTAGTTCAGCGACGCGTCCGTGTACTTCTTTTCCTTAAAGAACTGATCCGCCACCTTCAGGTGATCCTCGGCGCTCTTTTTGCACCCTGTCGTCACCATCGCGGCGATCATCGCCAATCCATAGACAAGCATTCTAGCCTAACGTAAGAGGCCCCCCGGCTGTGCCGGGGTGGCAGTAGCAGTTTGACATTTCCGGGAGTCCATCAGAGAAACTCCAAACGTGAGCCGCCAAGCACACGAAAGGAGAATCCTGATGGACGAAAACCAAAGTCTAAACCATAGTAAGTGGGACTGCAAATATCACGTGGTGTTCATTCCGAAGTGCCGTCGAAAGACCCTATACTCGGGCCTTCGGGCACATTTGGGTCCGGTCTTCCGCGCCTTGGCTCTGCAGAAA
>VFZO01000099.1 GCA_016871155.1 Acidobacteriota bacterium
ACCCTCCCACCTGCCCGGCCGTGTTCATGCACGCGCTGACCACGCCGGCGTTGGGACCCGCAATGTCCAGGCACGTCGCCCAGGCCGCGCCGAGGCAGAACACGCTCCAGCCGGCGGCGACCGCCAGCAGCAGCGCCGCGGTGGCCGGGTCCTGCGCCAGCGCGCCGGTAATCGTAAACAGAGCTGCGAAGACAAACGCCGAGCCACCCGTCAGCCCGCGCCCAAGACGGAGTCCAAAGCGAACGGTCAACTTGTCGGTGGCGATGCCGCCGGTGAGATCGGCAATCATACAGGCCACCATCGGCGCGCCGGCGAAGAGGCTCAGTGCCGTGGAGGAGAAGCCGCGCACGCGCTCCAGGTACGTCGGCATCCAGGTCAGGTAGAAGTAGAAGCCATAGGTCTGGACAAAGTACATTAGGCACAGCAGCCAGACGTTGCGGGATCGCAGAATCGCTGCCCACGGAACCTGCCGCAAATCGTGCGAGCCCTCGGGCGCGCGCCCCTGGGTAATGTGGGCCAGCTCTTCCGGACTGACCTCCGCGTGCTCGGACGGATCGTCGCGAAACCATCGGTACCAGAGCAGGGCCCATACGAATCCAACCGAGCCGAAGATCACGAAGACGCCGCGCCAGGACACGTATTGGAGCAGCATTTGAATCAGCAGCGGCGTGTAGGCCGCGCCAAAGTGCGCGCCCATGAAGAAGATACCTTGCGTGGTGCCGCGTTCGGTCACCGGAATCCACTTCGAGAAAGTCTTCGCGGCGTTCGGCCACGCGCCCGCCTCCCCGACTCCGAAGAGAAAGCGGATGGCCAGCAGCGACGCGTAGTTGAAGGCGGAAGCCGTGGCGATCGTGAACGCGCTCCACCAACTGACGATGCGCATCAGTACGCGCCGTGTTCCAACGCGGTCGCCCCACCACCCGGTGGGAATTTCAAAAACGCCGTACGCGAACGTGAATGCGCTGAACACCCAGCTCATTTGGACGTCGGTCAGTTCGAGGTCGTGGGCTACCAGCCGCGCCATGTTGGCGATGGCGACGCGATCCATATATGTGATCGCGGCCAGTGCGACACAAAAGCCGACGACCCGGAACCGTACGTGGGACATCGAACGATTCTACTTTGCTTTTGGGTGCGCCTTGTCGTAGACCGCCATCAAATCGCTCAGCGCTACATGCGTGTACCGCTGCGTGGTCGAGAGCTGCGCGTGCCCCAGCAACTCCTGAATCGCGCGAAGGTCGGCCCCGTCGCTGAGCAGGTGGGTGGCGAAGGCATGGCGCAGGGTGTGCGGATGCAGTCCGCCGTCGCCGGCGATCATCCGCGCATAAAAGCGCACGATGCCATCGATGCCGCGAACGCTAAGCCGGCGTCCGCGAAAGTTCACGAACACGGCCGGCTCTCCGGTATTGGCCTCGCGCACTGCCAGGTAGCGCGTAAGCGATTCGGCCGCCTTGGAGCCGTAGGGCACCTGGCGCTCTTTGTTTCCCTTGCCTCGCACCCGCAGCCACTTTTCTCCGGTGTCGATATCGGTAAGGTTCAGCCCCGAAAGCTCGCTGATGCGCAGTCCGCAGCCATACAGGAACTCGAAGATGGCGCGGTCCCGCTCCGGGAACGGCCGCTCCAGCTTCGCTTCGGTGATGTTATCGACCAGATGGTTCAACTGCTCCGGCGTTGGTACTTTCGGCAACGACTGCGGCATCTTCGGGAGCAGGAGCAACTTGGCCGGATTCTTGCGGAGGGTCCCAGCGACCATCGCGTGCCGGAACAGCGCGCGGACGGCAGCGATCTTCCGCCGGATGCTGGCCGGCGTCAGCCGCTGCCCGTGCAGAGCCGAAACCCACGCGCGCAATTGGGGCAGCTCAATGTCCCTCAACGCCGCGTTCCCGGCAAATTCGGCGAACTGGCGAAGGTCCGACTCGTAGTTGCGCAGCGTATGCGCGGAGCGATTTTCGCGCCACAGCGTCTCCAGAAACCGGTCGATTTCAGCGGACAGCGAGCTCATGCCGTTCCCACTGTTCTAACGCCGCGCCGGCCCGCCGGCACACTTCGGCGTGCCGCGCGGCCTTGTCGCGTTTCAACTTCTTGCGCGTCTCCTCGTCGAGCTTTGGCAACAGATCGAAGGTGATGTTCGCCGGCTGATAGTTCTCCGGATCGGCGCCGGTAATGTAATGGCACAACGAGCCCAGCGCCGTAGCGCGCGGCAGCGCCCTGGGTTCACCGCCGCGCGCGAGCGCCGCGGCGTGCGTTCCGGCCATCCAGCCTGTAGCGATCGATTCGACGTACCCTTCCACGCCCGAGATCTGGCCCGCAAAGAAGATGCGCGGATCGGAACGGAGCTGAAGCGTAGGCAGCAGGCAGGACGGCGCGTTGATGTAGGTATTGCGGTGGATCTGGCCGTAACGGACGAAACGGGCGTTCTCCAACCCGGGGATCAAGCGAAACACGCGCGCCTGCTCGCCAAAACGCAGGCTGGTTTGGAAGCCGACTAAATTAAACGAATCGGCGCGCAAATTTTCCGCTCGCAGTTGGACCGCGGCGTAGGGCCAGCGGCCGGTGCGCGGGTCGGTCAAACCCACCGGCTTCATGGGTCCGAATCGCAGCGTGTCCGGCCCGCGGCGGGCGATCTCCTCCACCGGCAGGCAGGATTCGAAGTATGGCGTCTTGTCTTCCGGAATGTGGGGTTGATAGGAACTGGCCTCCTGCAGCGCAGCCAGAAAGCGCTCGTACTCTTCCTTGTTCATCGGGCAGTTCACGTAGTCGTCGCTTCCGTCGAGCGACTTTCCCCAACGGGACGCGCGGAACGCAATGGAGCCGTCGATCGAGTCCGCCTCGACAATCGGACTGATCGCGTCGTAGAAGTAGAGCCGTTCCCGCCCGGTGATCCGTGCGATGCCGGCCGCCAAAGCATCGGAGGTGAGCGGGCCCGTGGCGATCACCACAATTCCGGCCGCAGGTATCGTGGCCGCCTCTTCGCGCACGATCTCGATATTTGGATGCGCACCGATTCGCCCGGTGACCAGGTTCGCGAACACCTCCCGGTCCACGGTCAAGGCGTGGCCGGCCGGCACCCGCGCCTCGGCCGCCGCCTCCAACAGCAGGCTGCCCAGTGCACGCAGCTCCCGCTTCAACTGCCAGGGTGCGGAATTCTCCGATTCGCTCTTGAGTGAATTGCTGCACACAAGCTCCGCCAAGCTGCCTGTCCGGTGCGCGGAGGTGGCGCGCGCCGGCCGCATTTCGTACAACCGGACCTGCAAACCGGCCTCGGCCAACTGCCAGGCGGCCTCCGAGCCGGCCAAGCCTCCACCGAGTACCGCGATCGAATCGCTCACTCTTCGATTGTAACGGCGCCGTCCCGCACCAGCCGTATTTTCCCATCTGGCAGATCGGGGTCTTGCGGCCACCGGGACCCAAAGCGCTTAAAAATACCGGTTTTGGCGCTTAGCCGCCGAAACGCTCAGCGTGCATCCGGATGCAGTATCCATCGGTCATGCCGGCGATATAGTCGCAGATCACCACGTGGGCCGGCCGGGTGCGCGCTTCGTCCCGGTACCCTTCGGGCAGACGATCGGGATCCGCAACGAAATAGTTGAACAGATCCCCGATCATTCCTACGGAGCGCTCGCGGTCGGCCTTCAATTCCTTGGAGTGGTAGACGCGCTTGCGCAGAAACTGCTTCAATTGCTTCCCGGTCTCCGCCGGGTCCGCCGTCAGCCGGGCCAGTCGCTCCGGGTGCTGCCGGACATCGGCCACGGTTTCCACGCCGGCGGCCCGGCACGCGTCCACAGTGCCGTCCACGAATCCAGTGACCAGAAGGTCGATTAGCAGTCGCAACGCCTCCTGAAACTGCACACGCTCCGGCACCGCGGGGTACATCGATTCCACAGAATCGAACAGCTCACCCCAGGCCGGCACCGCCTTGGCGACATCGGCGAGAGGGAACAGGCCCGCCTGCTGCGCGTCGTCGAGGTCGGCGGCCGAATAGGCGATCTCGTCGGCGATGTCGATCAATTGGGCTTCGATGGGCGGCCGTTGTTCGGGAAGGTACTCGTCGAGCTCCGGATTCGCCCCCGGCGTCAGATCCCGTGAGTGCTTGACAATCCCTTCGCGCAGTTCGAACGTCAGGTTTAATCCGGGAAACCGGGCGTAGCGCTGCTCGAAGTGTTCGACGATGCGAAGGGCGTGGATGTTGTGATCGAACGTCCCGCCGAATCGCGCCATTTGCGCCGCCAACTCCTCCTCACCGGAATGGGCGAACGGGGGATGCCCAATGTCGTGCACCAGCGCCAGCGCCTCGGTCAGATCGGGGTCCAGGCCCAGAGCCAGCGCCACGGTCCGGGCCAGTTGCGCCACCTCAATCGAGTGCGTCAGCCGGTTTCGGAAGTGGTCCGAAATCCCCTGTGTAAAGACTTGGGTCTTGTTCTCCAGCCGCCGGAAAGCGCGCGTGTGAATCACGCGGTCGCGATCCCGCTGGAAGTCGTTTCGATACGGGTGCCGCAACTCCGGAAACCGGCGGCCGCGCGACATCTCCGGACGCAACCGGAGAAACGCAATGGGGCCGGCCGTGTTCACGGGTTATTTCGGGCTAATCGGGCCGGGCCGGGTTTCGCCGTAAGCGGTGATGGCCCAGCGGCTGACCGACGGGCGGGTGCTCAACTGGCGGAGCGGTTCAAGCATCTTTCGAGCCTCATCGGGCTTGGTTTGTCCAATGACTTTCGCGAGTTCAATCTGCGCGTTCTCCTTCGAAACCAGCGCGGTCGGATGATCCGCCAAATAACGGAGGTGTTTTTCGGCCTCCGCTGGCTTCGCCTGCCGGATATAGAGTTGTGCCAGAGAGAAGCGGGCGAGCGAGGCGATATCGCCGGATCCGTCGACCGCCTTCAGCCATTGTTTCTCCGCTTCGGCCAGTTTGCCCTGATCGGAGTAGCTGATACCGAGAAAATAGTCGCCGATCGTGCCCTCTTCCTTGCCGGAGTACTTGGCCGACAGATCCGCGAAGGACTTGGTGACGGCAGCCTCTTTTTCCGCCTGCGTCGGATAGGTCTTGACGTAGGGGGAGGCGCCGGCGGGACCGATCGACGCCTGGTGATCGTCAATCGCCCGGCGCAACGCCAACTGGCGCTCGTCGGCCTGCTTGTTCATCCACCAATATCCACCGGCCGCGAGGGCAATCACCGCAAGGGCGATGGACCCGTAAAGCGTCACCTGATTTTTATGTTGTTTCGCGTAGTCGAGGGAATGTACGACTTCCTCTACGAACGCGTCGTGCTTGAGTGCTTCTCGTTCCTGCTTATCCACGACAGCTCCAAACTGACTAGGATAGCACTCAGACCGGTTCGATCTCTACAAGCGTGACCCAGAACACTCCGTCCATGCCTTGAAACGCCATCCGGTCGTTCCGGTTCGTTCCGCAGACTCGCACTGAGTAGCTCGCCCCTTCGACGACGCTCGGGATCGAGAGCGTCGACCCGGGGGGCAGCACGGACTTCAGGTTTCCGCCGATCATGTTGACCAGCTCGCCCATCGCGTCGCAGACATCGTCGTTGTACTCTCCGGGCCTAGGAATACGCATCAGCCGCGACGTGAACTCAAAGGCCATTTGAAATGGGCACTCGACAATAACGGCACCCTGCCACGACCCGGCGAAGAACACCGAACACGTGATCCGGTCTTTCGATGGCTCGTAGGAAATTTGGACGGGCTCGCATTCGTACGAGGACATCGTTAGCAGGACATCCTGGACAATGCGGGCCGTTTCTAATTCGTAAGCGTCTACGTTCAGTATGGAACTCATGAATTCTTCCGATCGTTAGGTATGCGTGTAAAAGGAGGTGCCGCCAAAGACGGCGCGCTGGTACGCGTCGTCGATATTCAAGGTCGTTTCCGCGGTGCCCAAGATCAGGTGCGCTCCCGGCTCCATGACTCCGCGGATCTCCTTGAGAATTTTCTTCTTCGTCTCTAAGTCGAAGTAAATCAGGACGTTCCGGCACAGCACCAGGTCGAATTTCCCAAGCGCCCGAAGCGGGGATCGCATGTCGAATTGTTGAAAGGAGACGATCGGCCGGAGACG
The DNA here is from genome assembly GCA_016871155.1 of Acidobacteriota bacterium. GTDB lineage: Bacteria > Acidobacteriota > Terriglobia > Bryobacterales > Bryobacteraceae. The sequence continues at coordinate 6,068 of VFZO01000099.1, forward strand.
GTCATTGATCTGCCAGTCCAGACCGGCCCTGGTGAAGTACTTCACAAGGTACTTGGCCGGCATTCCTCGGTTGACCTCGATTTGGAGGTACTTGCCGGCCGTGGCTTTGTCGAGAATTTGACGATTCAAATCGGTCCCAAGGATTTGCAGATTCCAGCCGGACAGGCCCATTTCCAGCAGCAGCATGGCCAGGCTATACGCCTCCTGTCCGCTGGACGCGGCGGCGGACCAGATACGAATGCGCTTGGACTCCTGCTTGGCCTTGATCATTGCTGGCAGGACCTCTTTTTGCAGCGCCTCGAACACCGGCATATCCCGGAAAAACAGCGTTTCGTTGGTCGTTAGAGCCTCAATCACCTGCCGCTTGATCGGGGTCGCCGTTGTGGCGCGAAGCAGCCGGCACAGGTCGTTCAACGTTCCAAGGCTATTTTCCTTCACGATCGGCTGGAGACGGGAGACCAACAAGTAGGACTTATTCGGATCGATGACAATACCGGATTCCTGATGGATGTATGTCTGAAGAAACGAGTAGTTGTCCGCTGAGATGGCGGTATCGACACTGACGGCGCCGGTGACTACGGTTTGCATTCGCTCTGTTTCCTCAATCCCTTAAATTTGTTCGATAATTTGGCTCGCGACTCCGCGCAAATCGCAGACGTAATCGGCAAGCCCCTCCCGCACAACGAAGCCCGGCATGCCCCACACCACGCTCGACGCCTCATCCTGGGCGATCACGGTGCTCCCCTTCGAGCGAAGTTCCCGTATGCCCGCCAACCCGTCCTGCCCCATGCCGGTCAGGATGACTGCGATTGTCGCGCCGTCGTAAAACTTAGCAGCTGAGCGGAAAAGCACGTCCACCGCCGGACGGCAGGAATTCTCCATCGGATCCTGATTCAGGCGAAGGACTGGGGCCTTCAAGTCCCCTTCAATCGCCATGTGATAGTTCCCCGGCGCGATATAGGCGACACCCGGACGAACGGCCATGCCCTCCGCACCTTCGACGACTTTGATCTTGCTGGTGGACTGCAACCGGTCGGCAAGCAGGCGCGTAAACATCGCCGGCATGTGTTGAACGATCAGAACGGGAACGGGCAGATTCGCCGACAACCCCGGTATCACCTCGGCGAGTGCGTTTGGACCGCCAGTCGATACGCCGATCACAATGGCCCGCGGCTTCTTTTGCGCGATCGCAATCCCGGAAGTCCTCGGACGGTGGACCACCGGCGGAGTCCCCGCCGCACGCACTGGTGCCGCACTCCTTTTGAACTGGCGAATCTTGGCGAGCAGCGGCGTCTTCAATGCTGTCAGTCCGGTGCTTCCCGCCTGATTGGAGGCCTTTGTCACATAGTCGTCGGCGCCCGACTGCATCGCGTCCAAAGTCACTCCGGCGCCCCGTTCGGTCAAGGTGCTGCACATGATCACCCGGGTCCGGCGATTGAACGCCTTAATATGGCGGAGCGTCGTAAGCCCGTCCATCTCCGGCATCTCGATGTCGAGGGTCACAATGTCCGGCTTGTCTCTCTTCACCCGCTCCAGAGCCAGTACGCCGTTCGCGGCCGTGCCGATTACTTCGATGTCCGGTTGATTGGACAGCGCGTCGACGATGAGCCGCCGGATAACAACGGAGTCATCGACGACCAGGACCCGCAATTTTTCCGTTGCGGCGGCTTGCGGATTTCGATTGGCTAGCATGACAATCCCGGGGCGTCTACTGCATGACTCCCAAAATGCGTAACTTGTCCACAATCACGTCGTCGGTGAACGGCTTCATCACGTATTCGTTGGCGCCGGCCTCCAGCGCCCGCAGCATCTGGTCCACCTCGGTTTCGGTCGTAACCATCATCAGAGGCACATTCTCGAATTCTGGCTGGGCGCGGAATGCCTTCACGAATTCCAAGCCGTTCATCTCCGGCATGTTCCAGTCCACCAGGACAAGTTTTACGTCCCTATCGTCCTTTGCTAACAGGTCGAGTGCCTCCCGGCCGTTGCCGGCCGTACTCACGTCCCAGCCTATGTTGTTAAGCGTGCGGCCGAGAATCATCCGGATTGCGCGCGAGTCGTCTATCACAAGTGCTTTTGCCATCGGGGTTGCCCTCTAATGCGGATTCGCTCCCTCAGGCGGGAGCGGGACTGTTCGTCCTTCCATGCATATCGGAGAGCCTCCTGAGACCATGAATAAATAAGGCTTCTACCTGAGGCGGCTCCACGCTTTCCCTGATTGCCAAGCCAAATCGACGCCTGCAAACTGAGACTGGAGATACAGATGGGAACCGAGAAACGGCACAGCGAGCGGCGGAGTTCGAACCTGCGCTTGCAGGTCAACTATACGGACGCCTACGGGAACGCCCGGTTCGAATTCGCTCGCGCCAGGGACCTGTCTGAAACCGGCTGCCAGGTCACACTGCAATTCCCCATCCCGCCGCGTACCCTTGTTGCGCTCGCCGCCCCGCCCCGGCTGCACGTCTCCGCCACCACACGGTATCAGCGTCCGACCGCCAAAGGCTACGTCACCGGGCTTGAGTTCGTCGGCGGTTTCCGGCTGACGGCGAACAACTAACGTGCGAAACTCTCCTGTGTGCTGGTTCGGATCTTTTTGACGGCCTTGCTTCCGCTCAGCGGACAGCGTTTTCAAGCCTTCTGGGCGGATGCGTTTCACGACGGCTATAAGAACCCGCAGCAGGTGGAGCGGATGGTCGATGACGTGGCCGCGGCCAACGGCAACGCCATATTTATCGAAATGCGCCACCGCGGCGGCTCCTATTACCTGCGCACCCTGGAGCCGCCGGCCGAGGATCCAACCTATTCGAAGGGTTTCGACGCACTGGAGGCGCTGATCTCCAAGGCACATGCGCGCGGCATCCAGGTCCACGGTTGGGCGCCAGTCTACCCATTGTGGCCGTTCACCCGCCCTCCGGCCGACCCGAATCACGCGTGGAACCGGCATGGGCCGTCGGCCGAAGGAGCAGAGATGTGGATGACGGTGGCATCCAACGGCCAAATCGGCACATCGCTCGACCCGGGGCACCCGGCCGTCTCCCGCTACCTGGCCGACGTTCTCGTCGAACCCCTCAAACACTACGAGTTAGATGGTCTGCACCTCGACTACATTCGCTACCCCGAAGACGCCGCCTACGGCTATAACCCCATCGCCGTCGAGCGCTTCCGCCGCTTGGCCCTTCCCCCGGGCGGTCCGCCGCGAGGCGATGCCTGGAACGGTTTTCGCCGGCGCCAGGTCACCGATTTCGTTCGTCAGGTGTATCTCCGCGCCGCGGCCATCCGGCCCTCGGCCGTCGTCTCGGCGGCGCTGATCTCCTGGGGCAACGGTCCGTTAAACGCCGCCGGTTTCCGCTCCACCGATGCCTATGGCCGCGTCTTTCAGGACTGGCGGGCCTGGATGGAAGAAGGGATTCTCGACGTGGGCATGCCGATGTTCTACTTCCGCGAATCGACCGCCGCGAGCTTCCTTGACCGCTGGCTGGCCTTTCAACGGGATCACACCTACGGCCGGGCCATGATGCCGGGCCTCGGCGCCTACCTGAATCCCATCGCTGCGTCCCTGGCCCAAACCAATCGCGTTCTCGCCGCCTCGCCGGCCGGCATCGCCTTTTACAGCTACGCGGTGACAAATGTGGAAGGTCCAGGCGGCCGCCCGCTCGAACCGAACTCCGGGTTCTACACGCGAATTGGAGAGCTCCTCGGCCCGCGCCTGCCACCGGCGCTGCCCTGGAAAACCGCGCCGGTCACCGGCCACCTCAGCGGCCGCCTCCACGTCGACGGACCCGCCTGGCTGGTCGACGGTGCGACGGTCCAGGTAGAGAACGACCTGGCCGCTCTCGACGAGACGCCACGAACGATCACCGCCGATGGAACCGGCTTTTTCGGGATCGCCGGCCTTCCGCCCGGCCGCTATCGCGTCCGCGTCCTGCGAAACGGCGAGATCTTTCGCTCCGCCGCCCAGGATGTCGCCCCGGGCCGGGTGACGCACTTCGAGGTATCCCTCTCCGTCACGGACTTCACCTCGGTCCTTCCGGCACTCGAACCGCCCGCCGAGGCCGCTCCCGGCGAGGTAATCCGCCTGCGCGGACGGAATCTGTCGGAGGCCAACGCCACGGCCGCCGCCGTTCCGCTGCCGGAAACACTGGGTGGAACGCAGGTGCTGGTCAACGGTGTACCAGCCCCGCTGTTCAGCGTGTCCGCGGGAGAGGTCGCCATCCAACTCCCCTTCGCCGGACCGTTCGAGGTGCAGCTTCGCCACTCCGGCCTCGAATCCAACACGGTTGCCGTTGCCGCTGTACCGGCACACCCGAAAATTCTCGGCGTCCATCGGCGCGGCGACGGCTACCTCGAAATCTTCGCCGAAGGATTGGGGGCCGTCGAACCCGCCATCGCGCCCGGCGCCGGCGCCGAGCCGCCCGCCCTGCCACGGACCGCGCAGCCCGTCGCCGTGCGCTGGACCGACTCTGGACGAACCTGGGAGACGGAGCCGGTATTCAGCGGATTGGCTCCTTGGATTCCCGGACGTTATCAGGTGAATGCGGTCATACCTGGAGACGGCAACCCCACGTCGCTTCAACTGGTTGTGGGCGGGCGCGTCTCGGAAGCCGCGAGAATTTCCGGTGAACCGAACTGAAACATTTTCAGTTGAAAATGTTTCAGTTCGTCCGTATGATGAAATAGATCCAGTCCAAAGCTTCGGAGTCCACACAGGAGGATTCCCTCGTGGCGACCGAAGTCGGCAGCAGTACCTCTTGGGCCGGGACTCTTCCCGGCCGTCTCATAGAGAGATCTGGACGCGGCATCGCTTCCCGCATCGATGCCGTGTCCAGAACTGATTCGCCGCGACAGCGCCGCCCGGGAATGCTACAGTCGATGAATCCATGCGACTCCTCGCCTGTTTCATGCTTTCCGTTGCTTTGTTCGCGCAGGACAGCCAGCTCGGCTACACCGATACTCCGCTCATCCCAGGGCAGAACTGGAAAGTCCACGACTCCTCCCGCCCGCATCCGGCTAAGATAGCTGCCCGGCCCGTCCTCAGCGCGCCCCCCGCGGACGCCGATGTGCTTTTCGACGGCAAGGATCTCTCCAAGTGGCGCATGAAAAGCCGGTCCGGCGAGACCGCGCCGGCGAACTGGAAGGTCCAAGACGGCTACGTGGAAATCGTCTCGCCCAAAGGAATGCGTTGGAACTTAATCACGCAGGCCGCTTACGGCGACTGCCAGTTGCACCTGGAATGGCTGATCCCGGCCAGCGAAACCGGGAAAGGCCAGGCGGGCGGCAATAGCGGCGTCGAGTTGATGTCGCGCTATGAGATTCAGGTACTCGAGTCGCACGAAAACAAGACCTACGCCGATGGCCAGGCCGCGTCCCTCTACGGCCAATGGCCGCCCATGGTCAACGCATCGTCCCCGAAGGGGCAATGGAACTCCTACGACATCTTCTTCGAAGCGCCGCGCTTCGACGGCGAAAAACTCGTCAAGCCGGGCTATGTGTCCGTGGTGCATAACGGCGTGCTGGTGCACCACAGACGCGAAATCCTGGGGCCCGCCGCGCACCGCCGCAACGCGCCGTACAAGGCTCACGCCGCCGAAGAGCCCTTGAGCCTGCAGGACCACGGCCACCCGGTTCGCTACCGCAACATCTGGATCCGCCGCCTGTAAAGTCGCCGGGATTGCGAGAAGATAGACACCACATGGACACGCTGCTGGCAATTCTGAACGTATTTATCGACCCGGCGGAAACGGTGCGCCGCATCGAGGGCAAGAAGCTGGCCTGGCTGGCGCCGCTGCTCGCCGGCGGCCTCATCATGGCGTTCTATCAGTGGAATACCGCGCACTTCGCGTTTGAGGCGATGCGCGCCGATCCTCCGCAGGGCATCGACGCCGCGGCGATCGAGAAAATGTCCGCCAACATGGAGACCATGTCCCGCTTCTCCGCCATTACGGCGCCGATGATGTGGGCCCTCATGGCTCTCTTCACCGCGGCGCTGACCTTCGCGGCCTGCGCCGTCACCTCGACGAATGTGCGGTTCCCGGCGGTCTTCGCGCTGGTGGCCCACACCTCGCTCATAAAGGCCATCCAGCTAGTCGCGCACTACTTCGTCATTAAAGGGAAGGGCGAAGTCTCCAGCATGCAGGACCTTCGCCCCAGCTTCGGCCTGGAGATGCTGCTGCCGGAGGGCGTCAACAAACTGGTGTACGGATTTGTCTCGTTCTTCAGCGTCTTTCACGTGTGGCACGTCGTCATTCTGGCGTTGGGCCTTGCCGCGCTGGCCAAGTGCGGCAAGGGCCGGGCCTTCGGCGTTACGGCGCCGGATTGGATTGTTGGCCTGATCTTTACGATGATCGGTGCGCTGTTCATGCGCACCTAAAGAATCGCTTTGATCGACTCCATCTCCTTCTCAAAATCCTTCAGGATCCGGTCGGCGCGATCGCCGAGGCCAAACGCTTGCAGGATCACCATGGGGTCGGAGGCCTCCGGCGTGGTTCCCGATTTTCCGGCGTCGGCTACCGCTTGAATGTTGAGTGCGTTCACGGTATAGTCCGCCATCTGGATTCCACGGCTCAGAGCTGTCAATCCCGGCGCCGTGGAATCGGCGTCCGGATTGTGATGGAACCGGGCGGCCGTCTGTACCGGAATCGGCAGCTTCCAGGTCTCCAGGACCTTTTGCGAAAGCTCGGCATGGGAAAGCCCCAACTTCAGAATCTCGACCTCGTAGATCTCCTTGTTCTCGCACCGCGCCTCGGAGATAATCGCGCTGTACTCGTCCGGGCACGACACGGCCAGCAGCAGCTTACCCACGTCGTGCAACAACCCGCCGACAAACGCGCCTTCGGAGTACTCGATAGTCAGATGCTGGGCCAGCAGATCCGCCAGATTGGCCACCGCGATCGAATGCATGTTGAACTGGCGGCTCGACCAACCCGCCGGCAGCTTCAACTGACCCAGCATGTTACAGACCGAAAGGCCCAGCACAATGTTGCGCAGCCGGTTCGTGCCGAGAATCGTAATCGCATGGCGCACGCTCGACACGGTCCCCATACGGCCATAGGCGGCCGAGTTCACAATCCGCATGACGTTTCCGGTCAGGACTGTGTCTTTTTCGATCCAGTCCGCCAATTCAGCGACCATGATGTCGTCCTTGGAGAGACTAGCTAGGAGCTTGGTTAATACGGGGCTAAACGGCGGCAGCTTGGAGATGGACTGGATGGCGCGTTCGCGAATACTGGTAGGGGCGGCGGTAGTGGACATACTCAGGAATCTTTTCGACGATTCCAAGGAAAGTCTTACACTGAGGAGGTGGATCTCAGCAATCCGGAAGAGCCGCTCCCGTTTCCGGTCGCGGCGGCGGCGCCGCCTCCCTTCCCCCCGGCCCCGGCCATTGCGGTACGGGACCTGCGCAAGTACTACGACACGAGAGCCGCCGTCGATGGACTGACGCTGACCGTCCCCAGAGGCTGTTTCTTCGGATTTCTCGGGCCAAACGGCGCCGGCAAGACCACAACCATCAAGATGCTTATGGGCGTCAGCACGCCGAACTCTGGCGACATCGAGATCCTGGGCCTGCGCATGCCGGAACAGGGCACCGAGATCAAACGCCAGATCGGCCTGGTCCCCGAAGATACGCTCCTGTTCGACCACCTTACCGGCCAGGAGTACATGGAGTTCACCGGCCGCATCTACGGTCTGCCCGCCGCCATGACCCACGAGCGCACGCGCGAGCTGCTCGGCCTGTTCCAGATGGACGGCCAGGGCCGCAAGCTGATAGGCGAATACTCGAAAGGGATGCGCAAACGCGTGGCCATGGCGGCGGCCCTGCTCCACCGGCCGCAGCTCTTTCTGATGGATGAACCCTTTGAAGGCGTCGACGCCGTCGGCGCGCGTCTGATGAAGGACATCCTGCTCGATCTCGTTTCCAAGGGCGCCACCATTTTTCTAACCTCGCACGTCCTGGAAGTCGTCGAACGCCTCTGCGACCGCGTGGCCATCATCAGCGACGGGAAGCTCGTCGTCGACGATTCCATGGACAACCTGCGCGGCGGCCCGGAATCCTTGGAGGAGATGTTCGTCCGCGTCGTCGGCGGCGCGCGCGCCAGCGAAAATCTGGAGTGGCTCTAATGGGCCCGCTGCTGGCCATCGTCTGGGCGCAGTGGCGGGTCTCGGCGAACTACCTGCGCCGCGCCAACAAGGCCGGCGTGGCCGTCAAGTGGATCACATCGCTCATCTGGTACGGCTCCTGGCTGTTTACGGCCTGGGGCGTGGGGATGATCGTCAGCGGCCGCCTGCCCGTGTCTGCGATGGAACGCATGCTGCCGGCCGTGTTTTTCTTTCTCTTCTTTTTCTGGCAGTTGTTCCCGATTGTCATGGCGTCCCAGGGCGCGTTCATCGACATGCGGCGTCTGCTGGTCTACCCCATCCCGCGCTCGCATCTTTTCTGGTTGGAGGTGCTGCTGCGCATCAGCACCGGCCTGGAAATGCTGCTCATCTGCCTGGGCCTGGGCATCGGCTTCGCGCTCAATCGCAACATGCCCTGGTGGTCCATTCTGGTGGTCGCCGCCTACGCCGTGTTGAACCTGCTCTTGGCCGCCGCCCTGAAATCCGGCCTGGCGATCCTGTTCGGCAAGAAGGGCGTGCGGGAGGCCGCCATGGTGCTTTTCCTGGCCATGGTCGTCGGGCCGCAATTCTGGGTATCGAAACTCGATACGGACCCCGCTGGCTCGCTCAGCACCCTCCGCGAAATCGGACGGCTCTTCCAGGCCGTGCCCTGGGTGTCCGCCGCGCGCCTAAGCACCGGCTGGTCGCCCGCGGCGCTTGCGTCGTTAATTGGTTGGATCGCCATCGCCTACGTCGCCGCGCGCATGCTGTTTGAAAGGACGTTGGCGTCGGTCGACAGCGGCGGCGCGCCGGCCGCGGCCAAGGAGCGCCCAAAGGACCGGCCGTGGCTCGACCGCCTGGCCCGCTGGCCCTCGAAAATACTACTGGACCCCTTGGCCATCCTCGTCGAGAAGGATCTGCGGACCCTGGCCCGATCCTCCCGTTTCCGCCTGATCTTTCTGATGTCGAGCACCTTCGGCGCGGCCTTGTGGCTGCCGCAGGCGATGCGCGGCGAGGGCGGGTGGATCGCCGGGAACTACATCACGATGGCGGCGATGTACGGCATGTTGGTGCTCGGCGAGGTGATCTATTGGAACATCTTCGGGTTTGAACGCGCCGGCGCGCAGCATTGGTTCGTCGCACCGCTTCCGTTCCGTCAGGTGCTGCGTGCCAAGAATGTGGTGGCCGCCATCGTAACGGTGCTGGCCGTGGCCACGCTCGCGTTGTTCGCAGCGCTGACTCCGGTTCGCCCGCACATATCGCAGGTGGCCGATGCGGCCATGGCCGGCGCCGTCTGCCTGACCTTCATTCTGGGAGCCGGCAACCTGACCAGTGTGTACATGCCAAAGCCGATCGACGGCGAACAGACCTGGCGAAACCAAAGCAGCAAAACCCAATTCCTGCTCCTGTTCGTCTATCCGTTTCTGTTTGTTCCGGTCACGCTTGCCTACCTGGCCCGCTGGGCCACCCAAAACTATTGGGCCTTCCACGGCGTGCTCGGCGCCGTCCTGCTGGCTGCCTGGTGTTTCTACTCCGTCGCCACGGAAACCGCGGCGGAGGTGGCGGAACAACGCAAGGAACGGATCGTCGCCGCACTGACACAGAAGGAAGGGCCCGTCTCGATCTCGACGTGATCGCGCCGTTGGAACAAACCTAAAACGAATACCGCAGCCCCAACTGCACGATCCGCGGCTCACCGGCCGATGTAATCCGCCCGAACAGCGCGTTGATACGCGACGTATTCGGGTTATTCAGATTCGCCCGGTTGAGCGAATTAAAGAACTCCGCGCGAAACTCCATCTTGTGCGCCTCGCTCCAGGGCATCGCGAAGTTCTTAAACGCCGAGAAGTCCATCGTCGCCAGCCCGGGACCGCGCCCGGTGTTGCGGCCGATCGTGCCAAACGTCCCCGGCGCGGGTTCGCGGAACGCGGCCGTATTGAACCAGCGCAGAATGCGCTCGCCCTTCGGCCGGTCCTGCGCGAGGTTCGGATCGCCGATGATGTCGACGCGATCCTGCCCGATGCCCGTGCGCGAGATGTCCACGCCGTTTGCGAAAGTCAGCGGGCCGCCCGACTGCAGCGTCAGAATTCCGTTGGTCTGCCAGCCGCCCGCCACCGCGCCCAGCGCGCCCTTGCCGCGGTAGGGCAGCATGTAGTTGAAGCTCGTCGTCAGCCGGTGACGGCGGTCAAAGTTCGACGGGCCGTAGTCCTTGTCGATCTCGCTGAACGGGTGCGTATTGCCGTTGCCCTCGAACGCCGTGTTCGAGAGGATGTCGAGGCTCTTCTGCCAGGAGTAGCCGGCCAGCAAGGTCAAGCCTTGTGAGAAACGCCGCTCGACACTCGTGACCAGCGCATGATAGTTGGCGCGGCCATAGGTGCCCGCGTAGGTCACCTGGGTATACTCGCGGCGCGGCCGGCGCTGGTCGGTATTGGCCAGCGTGGCGCCCGGCCCGAACACCGCCGCATTCAACTCCGCGGCATGGAACAACCGGCGGCCCGCCGAGCCCTGGTAGGTTGCGCGCATCACGAACGACGCTGGCAGTGCCTGCTCGAGCGTCAGGTTCCACTGGTGGATGTTCGGGTAGGTAAACTCGGGCGCGTAGCCCACCACCAGGAACGGGAACACGAAGCGCTGCGAAGAGGCGATGGGGCGCGTCACCGGGAACGGATTGGTAAAGCCGCGATAGGGATCCTGCGTCGAGAACGGCGCATTGATATCCACACGCACCGAGTTCGGCGGTGATGTCACCTGCCGGTTGTAGGAGAGCGCCGACATCTGATCGTGAAAGCGCCCGTAGCCGCCGCGCAGACTCGTTTTGCCCTTGCCGGCGATGTCCCACGCGAAACCCAGGCGCGGATCGAAGATGCTCCAGGCCGCGGGAACGCCCGACAACGGCACACCCGGGTCACCCGCCGCCAGTTGCCCCGGGGGCAGATTGGGGAAGCGCCCCGAACGCGTGCCCGCGCGATAGGCCGCGTCGTTGAACTGCGAAAACTGGTTGGCCGGCCGGTCGGTGAACGGCACGAACGGATTCCAGCGTATGCCCAGGTTCAGCGTCAGGCGGCGGTTCACCTTGAAATTGTCCTGGATGTAGGTGCCATACAGGTTCCGCAGCAGGTTGTAGTAGAGCGTGTTGATTTGGCTGAATGCGCTCGGCTTGCCCAGCATGAAATCCATCAGGTTGTCGCCGGAAAAGCGCGAGCCGAAAGTGAAGTTACCGTCGCTCAGGAAGTCCTGATCAAGGATGGCATGCTCGCGCACGATGTCCACGCCGAAATCGATCTCGTGGCGCCCGCGGATCAGCGTCCAGGAGTGCGTGAGGTTGTACTGGTTGCGCGGCACCCGGTAGAGCGCGTTGTAGCTCTGGCCGAAGTACTGCGCGATACTCATGCGGAACGTCGTGCCGGCGCTCATGGTAGGCACGTTGATGCCGAGTTCGCGGTGGCCGGGAAACTGGGTGGGACCGTGGGCGATGTTGGACGCGCGGTTGTACGAGATGCTGGTGTTGGACAGCAGCGTGGGGCTGGCGGTGAGCGTGTAATTGAAGACGGCGCTCTGGCTCTGCCAGCGGCGGTCCGGCAGAGCCGTCAGCAGGTTGGCCGGATCGACGATCGCGGGCACTTGCAGCGAGTCGAAGAAATAGCGGCCCGAAATCTGGTGGCGCGTGGAGAACAGGTGGTCCACGCGGCCCAGGTACTGGTTGTCGGTCTGCTTGTCGCCGCGCTGATAGAGCAGGAGCCCGTCGGCGGCGGTGGCGGTTGGGATCACCCGCAGTACCCGGGAGGCGATCGGGTCAATCCGCGACGCCGGGAGAATGTTGCCCGGAATCGGCTGATTGTTATTCGCCGGGTCCGTCAGTTGCTGGCGGAAGCTCGAAAAGTTCCCCTGCCGCTGGGGCCCGGTGGCGACGACCGAGGTCAGGCTGGCGGGCAACGAGCGGACCTGCGTGCCCTGCCACGAGCCGAAGAAAAAGGTCCGGTCGCGCCGCACCGGCCCGCCCAGCGCAAAGCCGTACTGGTTGCGTTTCAGCCCGTCGTTGCGCGGCGCGAAGAAATTGCGCGCATTCATCTTGGCATTGCGCAGGTACTCAAAGAACACGCCGTGGATCTGGTTGCTGCCCGAGCGCGTGACGATGTTCACCACGCCGCCGCCGCGGCCGGCGAACTTGGCGCCATAGTTGTTGGTCTGGTAGCTGAACTCCTGTACCGCGTCGGGATTCGGCAACACGTTCGCCACTTCGGTGTACGGGTCCTCATGAATGCCGCCGTCCATCACGAACGTGGTCGAATTGCCCCTCCCGCCGCTGGCCGAAATCAGCTCGCTCCCAGCCTCGGGCCTTGTCGCCGCCTGATTGAACGTGCCCGACGTGGTGAGCGTTCCCGGCGTCACGCGGAGCAGTTGCAGCACATTGCGCCCGTTCAGAGGCAGGTCCGTCATCATCTGGTTGTTCATGACGGTGTTGAGCGTTGAGTTGCGCGTGTCCACGGCCGCCGCCTGGCCCACGACATTGATGGACTCGCTGACCGCGCCCACCTGCAGCGCTGCGTTGGCCGTGGCGTTCTGGTCCACTTGCAGCACGATCTCGGGAATGCCGAAGGTGGAGAAGCCTTCCTTGGTGACCGTCACCTGGTAGCGCCCGGCCGCCAGCGCGGTGACGGTGTAGAAGCCGGAATCGGCCGAAACCGTATCGCGCGCGATCCCCGTGGCCAGGTTCTTCACTGAGACCTTGGCGCCGGGCACGGGTGCGCCGGAGGCATCCGTAACGGAGCCGGCAACGGACGCCGTCTGGCGCTGGGCAATCAGCAGGGAGGAGCCCGCCAGAACGAAAAGAGCGAAAAGACGGGACAACAACAGTGTGGTTGGCATTCTGGCGAGACTATATACCACTCCCTCGGCCGGCGGCAAGGGGGGCGGGTGGTCAATCCTGCATGAGATAGCGAAACTGAATTGCGAGGCATCCAGGCGAGCCGGGATCCCGGAACAGTTGGCCGGCCTCGCAGCGCGAAACGAGCTTCCCTTTCTGTTTCCCGCCCCAGCGGCCCACGGTCGAACGTGGGAGGAGCGGTGCAAGCGATCGCCGTCGCACCACTGGCATTTCCTGGTTCGGGGTTTTTCTGATTCTATGGGTTGCCGGAGCCCACTTTTCGAGTTGCGCCTTATCCGGACAGAAAGACAGGAATCGCTCCATAGGGAACTTCTCTCCAGTCGGCGAACTGGTAAGCTCTTCCTCAGTGGCCGCCCCTCTCTCACAAGCCGCCCTCGCCGCCCTGCGCTTGGCGATGCTGGCCAAGCTCGGCCCTCTCGCCGGAGCGGTCTTCGTCGGAGGCACGTCAATCACCGCCAATGCCCTCGCCGACATTGCCGACAGCAAATGGGGCAAAGCGGCGGCGGGCATGTTGAACGAACTCGCCGGAGGCAAAATCGCCGACCTCCTCGGCTCTGCGAGCCAAGCCTTCGCCCCAGGCCGCGATCCCGACCTCGAAAACGCGCTCAAGGCCGCTTTCGCCGAAGCCCTCCGCACCCTGGAAGACGACGAACACAAAGACTGGTTCCAGTCCTGGCAGAACTACCTGAAAGCCACGCCCGCCGCCGGCCTCTTCACGAGCGACGGCCAACCTACGGAATTGGTCGAAGGCGACCAAGCCTTCCAAGACCTCTGGTGGACCCAAATGGAAGTCCTCCTCCTACGCTGGGCTGCCCAAGCCAACACCAATCTCCAACTCCTTTCACTCGAGTCCAGAAAGCACCTCCCCGAGCCGCTGCGCACCAGACTCCGCAACGAACTCCCCGAGCGCATGCGTCAAGCCCGCGACTACGTCGAACGCGACCCCGACCATGCCCGCGCCCGCATCGCCACCCAACAGCGCTTCGAGCACGAAGTCCTCGAAAGACTGCAACCACAACCCGCCCCCACCGCCGACTGGAACTTCCAGTCACCCGTCCAAGGCTTCTTCCCCCGCGACGAACTCGTCCAGCAGATCGACCAGGCACTAGCGGCCAGCCCCACCACCGTTCTCACCGCGCTCCACGGACTCGGCGGCATCGGCAAAACGCAGCTCGCCCTTCACTACGCCGCCAGCCGCCGCCAAAACTACAAATTCGGCGCCATGCTCGACGCCTCTTCGCAATTCAACCTGCAGGAGTCGCTCTACCAACTCGGCCGCCACCTCGGCCTGCCGGACGCCACGCGCGAAGAAATGGTGCAGCGCACGCTGGCCACTCTCTGCCAACGCGAGCCCTGGCTGCTCCTCCTCGACAACATCGAGTCCGAAGAGGACTTCCGCCACTGGCGCGGCCGCTTCACCGGCCGCGGCCACGTGCTGCTCACCTCGCGCAGTGAACTCTGGGGCAACAGCGCCCACGCCGTGCCGGTGACTACGCTGAGCGAAGTGGACGGCGCGAAATTCCTGCTCGAGCGCACCGGCTCGCAGGACCAGGCCGGAGCCCAAGCGCTCACTCGAGAGCTCGACGGCCTGATCCTCGCCCTCGAACACGCCGCCGCCTGGATGCGCGCGTCGGAGCGTTCCATCGCCGAATACCGCCAAATCTGGCGCGAACGCCTCGACAAGCTGCCGCGCCACACCGACTATCTCAGCTCCGTCGCCGCCGCCATCGGCCTGTCGTTGGATCGTCTGGCGGAGCGCTCGCCACTCGCCTTTGATCTCTTGTCACTCTTCGCACTCCTCTCGCCGTCGCAGATACCGAAGCAACAGCTGCTGGTTGCGGGTGCTGAAGCGCTGCCAGCGGAACTTCGCAGGGCGCTCGACGATCGGGATCTCTGGGGAGAAGTGATTGAGGCGCTCGCCCAGGGATCCTTGGTGCGGCGCGTCGAAGATGCCGCGCTAGGCCGCGGCTACGTCGTCCACCGTCTGGTCCAGCAGTGCATGCGGGAACGGCTGGCGCCCGCGGATCGGGATCGCTGGTTCACCGTAGCCTGTGACGTGATCGGCAAAGCATTTCCCGAGGACGCGGATCAGCCCGATCACTGGCCTGCCTGCAAGGCGCTGCTTCCGCACCTCCAAATGTTGCGAGAAGAAACGTCTTCTGCCGGAGCTTCGCCAAGCTTCGCCCGTGGCTTGAATCTGGCGGGCGGCGGGTATCTGCGACAACTCGGCGCCTTCATCGAGGCTCGTGACCTGCTGGAACTCGCCCTGGAAAGCGACCTCCGCCAATTCGGCCCCGATCATCCCAACGTCGCCGCCCACCGTTCCAACCTCGCCACCATCCTGCGCGCCCTCGGCGAGCACCAGGCCGCCCGCCAACAGATCGAACTCGCCCTGGAAAGCGCCCTCCGCCAATTCGGCCCCGATCATCCAAACGTCGCCGTCGCCCGCTCCAACCTCGCCAACATCCTGCGCGCCCTCGGCGAGCACCAGGCCGCCCGTCACCAGATCGAACTCGCCCTGGAAAGCGACCTCCGCCAA
>VFZO01000100.1 GCA_016871155.1 Acidobacteriota bacterium
CTGCGCGACTCCAAGAGCGAGGCCGAACTGCGCGCGCTGCTGAACGATGCCAAAGCGATGCCCGCCGAGCGGATGCGCGCGGCGCGGGATCTTTCGTTCACGCTACAGTCCAACGCGGGGCACCGGATACAACTGTCGCGGCTGCGTCTCGGGCCGGCCGAGACGGTTTATCTGCCGGGCGAGTTGTTCATCGAGTATCAACTGGCCGCGCGGCGTTTTCTCGGGGGAGAAGGGCGCACCCTGGGCGTAGCAGCTTACGGCGACTTAGGTCCGGGCTCCATCGGCACCGAGATCGCCTACGGACAGGGCGGCTATGAAACGAGCGCCGTGTCGCGCACCGCGCCGCCGGTGGAAGGCGTAGTGATGGACGCCATCCGGCAGTTAGTGCAACGGTCTCGCTGACCGGCCGTTCACCATCGGAGCCGCCGCGAGAGTCAACCCGTAGCCATCTCTTCTTGCCTCGCCGGAGGAATTTGTGGGTTGGCAGTACCCCCTACGGGCGTCTTTAGGCTCACGATAACGCGGAAACACAGGGGTTCTTCGAACACTTGCCGGGCACCAATGACCATGTTCTTTTCGTCGTCAGTTTCGTTCCGTCGCGCGGCCTCTTGGAAGCGGTGGATCGTCGTCGTCGTTGTTGACTCTCAGGACTTCAAAACCAACCGAAAGCCTGCAAATACGGCATCTCGACGGGCTTGCACTGCGGTTCGTCGCCGGGCGAAGCCCACTTGACTGCAGCTTCGTGGACCGGTGGCGCTCCGCTTTCACCCACAGATTCTCGATAGACCCCTCTTCTTAAGGCTTCAGCAACCAGCCGCCTTCCCCCCCGGATCGCCACTAACTCGAGCTAGACGCGAATCCGCCAGGGCTTGCGGTCTTCCTTGGACAGGAACTTGCGCGCTTCCGGCTGCACGGTCGTCCACTTCTTCTCATCCCAATCCAGGCGCAACCCGCTGCGCAGGGCCACGTTACCCAGCAGGCACGTTGTTGACGAGCGCTGGCACAACTCAATGTCGCTGTTCGGCTTCTGGCGCATCTTGATGCAGTCAAGGAAGTTCGCCCAGTGAGCCACGTTGGCGTTGTTGGACGATTTTTCGGTCACGGCCTCCACATCCGACGTCTTCTCCGGAATGACCTGGTAGAGCGAGCGGTCCACAAACATCGTGGCTTTGCTGCCGTGGAACAGGATACCGTAGCCTTTGCCGGTCATCAACTCGGAACTGGAATTGCGGTTCTCGTACGTCGCCAGGAAGCCGGGATACTCGTAGCTCACCAGGAGCGTGTCCGGCGTTTCGCGGTTGTCGGTCAGCCAGAACTTGCCGCCTAGCGCCGTGACGGCCTTCGGCATTTTCTCATCGAACGCCATCTGCACGATGTCGAGCAAGTGCACGCCCCAGTCCGTCATCATGCCACCGGCGTAGTCCCAGAACCAGCGGAAGTGCGAGAAGGCCTTGGGGTCGACACCGAAGCGGTTGGCGTTAAACGGGCGGTTCGGCGCGGGGCCCAGCCACAGATCCCAGTCGAGATCGGCCGGCGGCGCGGCATCGGTGGGGTTGCCGATGCCTTCCTTCTTCGCCAGACCCGTGTTCCAGGTACGCACCATGTGAATGTCGCCTAGCGCGCCGCTCTTCACAATCTGCGCCGCTTTCTGGAAATGCACGCCGGAGCGTTGCATGGTGCCGGCCTGCACCACGCGATTGTACTTGCGCGCGGCCTGCACCATCTTGGCGCCTTCGTCCACCGTGACGCAGATGGGCTTCTCAACGTAGACGTCCTTGCCCGCCTTGCAGGCTTCCACGGTCATGTAGGCATGCCAGTGGTCGGGAGTCGAAATGCAAACCACGTCAATCGACTTGTCGGCCAGCACCTCGCGAAAATCCTTCACGCCCTTGGCCTTGCCCTCCGTCATGCCGACAGCTTTGTCGAGGTTCGGCTTGTAGACGTCACAGATGGTGCTCACCACCAGGTGGTCCTGCTTCATGGCGGCGTTCATGTTGCCCTGACCCATGCGTCCGACACCGATGAAGGCGGCCGAGACGCGGTCGTTGGCGCCCTTCACATTGCCGGTGAAGATCGACGTGGTGAAGGCCGCCGTAGCGGCGCTTTTCAGAAAAGTTCGACGGGGATTCTGCGTTGGCTGTTCCATGGCTATCAGAGGCGATTATAAGATAGAAGGTCATGTCCCGCCTACTCGCCGCCCTGCTATTGCTGCTGCTGGCCGCCCCCACGCTTTTCGCGCAAGAGCCGGAATACGAGATGACCACCTACCAGGTGGCATTCCTCAAAACCGCTCCGAACCGCCCGGACATTCCCAAAGACGAAGCGGCCAAGATCCAAGCCGCCCACATGGCGCACATCTCCGCGATGGCGAAAAGCGGCAAGCTGATCCTGGCCGGCCCGTTTGCGGACGGCGGTGCGCTGCGCGGCATGTTTATGTTTGCCTGTGGCGAGGCCAAAGCCAAGCAGCTTGGCGAAGCAGACCCCGCCGTGAAGGCCGGCCGGCTGGTCCTCGAATGGCACCCCTGGTACTCGGCCAAAGGCATTGGAATCCTGCGCGCCGCCCCAGGAGCCGCCAAGTAATATGCAACTGGGAGGGCGGCTGGGTCCCTACGAAGTGCTTGAGCCGTTGGGCTCAGGCGGCATGGGGGCTGTCTACAAGGCCCGCGACACACGCCTGGGACGTTTGGTGGCCATCAAGATTCTGCGGCAGGATCAGGCGCCCGATGTCGAGCGCGACCGCCGCTTGCTGCAGAAAGCGCGCGCCGCCTCCTCTCTCTCACCCCAACATTGTCACCGTGCACGATGTGGGTACCGCAATGGCGTTGTCTACATGGTGATGGAACTCGTCGACGGCAAGCCGCTCGATCGGATCATTCCCAGCCAAGGCATGCGCCTCACGGAGTTGTTGCGTATCGCCACGCCCATTGCCGACGCCTTTGCCCGCGCCCATGCCGCCGGCATCGTGCACGGCGACCTGAAACCTTCCAATGTGATGCTGACAGCCAGTGGCGCGGTAAAGGTGCTCGACTTTGGCTTGGCCGAACTCGCACACGAAGCGCCCGCCACCGTCGACGAGACGCTCACCGCCACCAATCCCGTACACACCCTCCAAGGCACTGTCATGGGCACACCCGGATACATGTCGCCTGAACAGGCCGAAGGCAAGCCAACCGACGCGCGCTCGGACATCTTTTCGTTCGGCGTGCTGCTTTATGAGATGGCCACCGGGCGGCGGGCCTTTTCCGCCACGACGAATGCAGCCACCATGGTGGCCGTTATTGCGCGCGAACCGGAACCGGTCATGGCGTTGCGGCCTGATCTCCCCGCTGACTTCCTCCGGCTCCTGACGCGCTACCTCCGCAAGAGTCCAGAGCGGCGGCCGCAGTCCATGTCCGACGTGCGGGTGCTACTGGAAGATCTCGTTGCCGAACCCGAAGCTGTACCGCCGGCCGTCTCCCCTGCTTCTGCCGAATCCGGTTGGCGGATCAAGTCGATTGCGGCGGCTGTGGCGGCCGCGCTCGTCTTGCTGTCCGGAGCGCTTCTCTGGCGCGCCCGCTCGGGCCTACCCGCGGCACCGTCCACCGATATCCCGTAACCCGTCGCGTTAACGAACTTTGCCGGCTCGGAAACCTCACCGACGTTGTCGCCCGACGGAAACCAGGTGGCGTTTGTGTAGGCCGGCCCCAACAACGACAACCGCGATATCTATGTGAAGGTGGTGGGCGTCGGCGAACCGCTCCGGCTCACCACCGATCCGGTGCCGGATTTTCGGCCGATGTGGTCGCCCGATGGCCGGTCCATCGCCTTCTTTCGCTCCTTTTCCGCACATCAGTTTTTCGTGATGGTCATTCCGGCGTTGGGGGGCCCCGAAAAAAAGTACGGTCCGTTCATCATGCCCCGTATTCCGATCGATGCGGCGACGCCGATCGGGTGGGCCGTGGACTCAAAGGCACTCTATCTGGCCGCGTCGGAAAAGGAGGAGGCTCCCTCGAATATCTACCCCACATCTCCGTTTTGAGCCGCGCGTGCGAGTCTCTCGGATGCTCGTCCGCATCAATATCCATGAGGGTTTGAAGGCAGCGAAGACCCCTGCGGAGGACAGTGCCCAACTACTACGGCAACATCGGCAACGTCACCAACCCGCCGCTCACCCAGCGCCGTCATAGCTTCACCGTCCAGGACACCTACACATTTAGCCCCAGCCTGATCTTCAACCTGAACTACGGCCTCTCCCGCATGTTCGGCACCCGCGCCGCTTGGAGCGAAGGCTTCGATGTCACCAGCATCGGCATCGCAGCCAACTTCCGCGACGCCCAACAAGTCCGTGCCATTCCGCCCACCACCATCTCTGGCCTGGCGGGCATCGGCAACGGCGTGCAAAACTACTCCACCCAACTCGGCCACACCATGCAGGCCAACTTCACCAAGATCAGCGGCAAGCACACCATGAAGTTCGGCGCCGACTTTCGTACCTACTTCATCAACCAGCTCCAAAACACCCGCGCCAGCGGCAACTTGAGCTTCGGCCAGAACTTCACCCAAGGCCCCAATCCCTTTCAGGCCACCGCCACCGGCGGCTTCGGCTACGCCACCTTTCTGCTAGGCATTCCCTCGGGCGCCATCGCCAAAGAACCCGCCATCGCCTCCAAATCCAGCTACTGGGCTTTTTTCCTGCAAGAGGACTACAAAGTCAGCCGCAAGCTCACCGTCAACGTCGGCCTGCGCTATGACTTAAACCTCCCCCGCACGGAACGCTTCAATCGCAACAGCATCTTCGTCTTTGATCAACCCTCGCCCATCGCCGGCCGCGTTCCCGGCTTCCCCAATCTCATCGGAGCCATGACCTTCACCGGGGCAGGCAATATAGGCCGCGAAATCTACCCCGCCGACAAAAACAACTTCGCCCCCCGCCTCGGTCTGGCTTACCAACTCAACAACCGCACCACCATCCGCGCTGGCTACGGCATCTTCTTCGGTCTCTCCCCCACCGACGCCTCTGGCCCCGGCGGCGGCTTCGCCGACGGCTTCACCGGCCTGACCAACATGGTCACCTCTCTCGATGGCATCACGCCCATCCTCAATGTCTCGAATCCTTTCCCCAGCGGCACCAACCCGCCCCTCTCCGGCAGCGCGCTCGACGGCTCCATCCAATTGGGGCAAGCCCACCGCAGCGCCATCATTAGCCTCGTCACGCCCTACTTCCAGAATTGGAACCTCTCCCTCCAACGTAGCGTCGGTGCCAACACCATTATCGAAGTCACCTACGCCGCCAACAAAGGCAACAAAACCCAATTCGGCGCGGTCAGCCTGAACGATCTCACCGCCGCCCAAATCGCCGTCGGCGCCAGCAACAACCAACTCGTACCCAACCCCTTCTTCCGCGTCATCACGGACCCCGCCAGCGTCCTCGCCCAACCCAACGTCCAACGCGGCCAGCTCCTCCGACCCTTCCCGCAATATACCCAGGTCACCGCCGTCAACTCCGCCATCGGTAACTCCATGTACCATTCCTTCCAAATGCGGGTCGAAAAGCGCTTCGCCAAAGGCTTCACTCTCCTCGGCTCCTTTACCGCCGCGAAGAACATCAACGACACCGGCCAGGACGGCTCTGGCCCCACGGCTGGGATCCTCGACCACACGAACCTCCGCCTCGAGCGCAGCCTCGACCCGCAGGATGTCTCCAAGCGCCTCGTCATCTCGGGCGTATACGAACTACCCTTCGGCCGGGGCAAGTGGATCGGCGGCAGCATGCCCAAGGCCTTCGACTTCATCGTTGGCAACTGGCAGATGAACGGCATCGCCAGCTTCCAAAGCGGCTTCCCCCTCGTCATGGGGTCCACCGGCGGCGGCCGTCCCAATCGCGTCATCAAAGGTGAAGAATTCAGCGGCCGCGCCCAGGATCGCCTCCTCCGATGGTTCGACACCTCCGCTTTCGCAGTTCCTGTCGCCTTCACCTACGGCAATAGCTCGCGTACCACGCCGGACTTCCGCACCCACGGCACCGCCAACTACGACATCTCCATCTTTAAGAACTTCCCCATCACGGAGAATTTCCGCGCGCAATTCCGCTTTGAAACCTTCAACACTTTCAATCGCGTCCAGTTCGCCGCGCCCAACGCCACTGCCGGCGCCGCCGCCTTCGGCCAGGTCACCGCGCAGTCCAATCCACCCCGCCAGCTCCAACTCGCTCTGAAGTTGATCTTCTGATGGGAAACGACTCAGCCATGCAGACCCGCAATAACGTGAAGGGCAACGAAAAGATCTACGACGTTGTCGTCATCGGCTCCGGCGCGGGCGGCGGCACCGTCGTTCACTCCCTCACCAAACAGGGCGTCAAAGTCTTACTGCTCGAAGCCGGCGGTCCCTTGAATCCGGCCAAGGACTTCAAGGAACACATGATGCCCTGGCAAGTCCCCCACCGCGGCGCCGGCGAAGATGGCCGCTACTATTTCGGCGGCATGAGGTATGGCTACTTCGAAGCCCCCAACGGCTACTGGGACATCCCCGGCGAACCCTACACCGTCGCCCCCGGCAATCGATTTTCCTGGTTCCGATCCCGCATCGTCGGTGGCCGCACCAACCACTTCGGCCGCATCTCACTGCGCTTCTCCGACTACGACTTCAAACCTTACTCCACCGATGGACTCGGTGACGACTGGCCGATTACCTACGAAGACGTGGCGCCCTGGTACGACAAAGCCGAAGCCTTCATCGGAGTCCATGGCACTCGCGAAGGCCTCCGCACCGCCCCCGATGGCGTCTTCCAGCCTCCTCCCGCTCCGCGCGTCCACGAAGTCCTCATCCAAAAGAGCGCCGCCAAACTCGGCATTCCCGTCATCGCCGCGCGCAAAGCCATGATCACCAAGGCCCATAACGGCCGCGCCGCCTGCCACTATTGCGGTCACTGTGGCCGCGGCTGCCTCACGGCCTCCGCCTACACCTCAAGTCAGGTCCAGATCTTCCCCGCCCTCAAGACCGGCAACCTCGAACTGCGCACCCACGCCATGGTTCGCTCCATCGAAATGGGCAAGAGCGGCCTCGCCGAGAGCGTCGTCTACATCGACAAACTTACGCGCCAGGAACGCCGCGTCAAGGCCCGCGTCATCGTCCTCGCCGCCAGTTCCTGCGAAAGCTCACGCATCCTTCTCAACTCCAAGAGCCCCAGCTTCCCCAACGGACTCGCCAATTCCTCCGGCGTCGTTGGCAAATACCTCACCGATACCGTCGGCCTTTCGGTCCGCGGCCAGATTCCCGCTCTGGAAGGCCTCATGCATTACGACACCGACGGCATCCGCGGCATGCACACTTACATCCCTTGGTGGCTTTTCGGCAAGAAGCTCGACTTCCCTCGCGGCTACCATGTGGAAATGGGCGGCGGCTTCGCTCAACCTCAAGTCGGCACATTCACCGGCACCGCCAATCGCTTCCAAAGTTACGGTAAGGCTCTTAAGAAGCAGATTCGCCAGGATTACGGCACATACATCGGCTTTACTGGCCGCGGCGAAATGATCCCCAACGCCAAGAGTTATTGTGAAATCGACCCCACCGCTACCGACGAGTACGGCATCCCCGTCCTCCGCTTCCACTTCGCCTGGTCCGACTATGAGATCAAGCAATCCCTACACATGCGCCAGACCTTCACCGACATCATCCGCAATCTCGGCGGACGCCCCGAAACCATCACCGCCACCGGAATCACCACGGGTGGGGAAGTGATTCACGAACTCGGCACCGCCCGCATGGGCAAGGACCCTCGCACGAGCGCCGTCAACGGCTACAATCAAGCCCACGACGTCAAGAACTTGTTTATTGCTGATGGTGCACCCTTCGTCTCCAACCCAGACAAGAACCCTACGCTCACCATCATCGCCCTCGGCATGCGCATGAGTGAATACCTCGCCGAAGAAATGAGGAAAGGCAATGTCTGAGTTCTCCCGCCGCTCGCTCGTGCAACTCACCGCGCTCCCATTGGCCGCTCAGGAACATAACCACGGCGAGGTCCCCGCGTCTCCCAAACCCGCTCGCACCAACTTCTTCACATCGCCTGAGTTCGAAACCCTTCAAGTCCTCTGCGACCTCATCCTTCCGGCCGATGAAGTCTCTCCTGCTGCCTCGGCAACCGGTGCGGCCGAATACATCGAACTACTTTCCAGCAACAACTCGCGCCTAGCCAAGACGTTTCGCGGCGGCCTCGCCTGGCTTAACTCGCAAGCCTACATGCTCGCTGGCGATTCTTTCGCCAAGCTTCCCGCCGCCCGCCAAACTGAACTCCTCGACCGAATCGCGGACCATCGCCGTGCGGCTCACTCCGACGCGCCGGGCGTTGAGTTCTTCGATTGGGCGCGCCGGCTCACTGTTGACGCCTACTACACATCTCCCTCGGGTTACCGAGACGTCGACTACAAAGGCGGTAAAGGCATGACCACCTATCAGGTCCCTGCCGCTGCCCTCGAACAAGCTTTGACCAAGGCCAAACTCAAATGACCCGGCGCACCACGCTCGCCCTAACCGCACTCTCGGCCCAACGTGCCCTCGGCGCAAACTCTCGCCCGCGCGTCGGTGTGATTGGAGTTGGCAACATCGGCCGCCGCCACCTGGACCTTATGCTCCTTCCGCTTCAGAAGGAAGGCGCATTGGAAGTGGCCGCTATCAGCGATGTCTATGCAAAGCGCAAGCTTGAGGTTGCCTCCTTTTGCGGTCTCGCTTCCAAAGATGTCCACCACGATTACCGGGATCTCATCAGCCGCAAGGACCTTGACGCGGTTTTCGTCTGTACCCCGGATCACTGGCACTTTGACATGGCCATGGCGACGCTCAAGTCTGGGAAAGATCTTTACCTGGAAAAACCAATCACGCTCACCGTACCCCAGGCCAAGATACTCACCGAGTTCGCCGAGCAGTCCAAGCGCGTTGTGCAGGTCGGCAGCCAATACGCATCCGACGACCGTGCCCACAGAGCCCGCGAGATCATTGCCTCGGGCGAGATCGGCCAGCCCGTCTTGGCCGAGGCCCACTACTGCTCCAACACCCCCACCGGAGCCGGCTACGTTGTCGAACCCGAAGCCAACCCGGAAACCGTCGATTGGACACGTTGGCTCGGCCCGGCGCCTAAGCGCCCTTTCTCCGCCGAACGTTTCTTCCGCTGGCGCAATTACTGGGATTACGGCCACGGCATTGGCGGCGACCTTCTCTACCACCGTCTCACTCTGCTCATGACCGCCTTGGGCTCCCGCATGCCCCAACGCGCAACGGCCAGCGGCGGTATTTACGCCTTCCCAAACCGTGAAGTTCCTGATACCTACGCAACCACCATCGAGTACGACAAGTTCACCTTGCAACTTACCTCCACCATGGCCAACGCTCTTGGCGACACGCTCAGCACCCCCATCGTCCACGGCACAAAAGCCAGCCTCCGCTTCACGAATAACGGGCTGGAGCTAATCCCCGAGCGCCACAACAAATCCCCACGCCGCGAAATCCCGGCCAGTCCTGCCGGCCATAACCCAACGCGCCTGCCGCACCTCAAGAACTTCCTCAACTGCATTGTGACCCGCAAGCAACCAACCATGCCGCCGCGCATGGCTTACGAGCTATTCGCCGCCATCGCCGCCGGAACGGAATCCTACCGCTCCATCAAACGGCAGACCTTTGAAGGCGACGGCGGCAACCCGCGGAATTGACATTTCAAAACAACAAACTGGAGCATTGATGAAACCCAAAATCCTCATTCCAATCGGCGACGCATCCGAGGCCCTCGACACCGTCTACCCTATCTGGCGTGTCATCGAGGAAGGCTACGAAGCTGTGGTCGCTGGCCCGGAAAAGCGCGTCTACCACCTGGTGATGCACGAGATTCCTCCCGGTTGGGACGTTACCAAAGAATCCCCCAGCTACCATTGGCCCTCGCACATCGCCTTCCGCGACGTCAACCCAGAAGAATACGCTGGCCTGTTCCTCACAGGCGGCCGCGCCCCCTAGTATCTTCGCTACGACGAACATCTGCTCTCCATCACGCGGCACTTCTTCGCCGCCCAGAAACCAGTTGCCGTCGTATGCCATGGCGTCGAAATCGTTGCCACCGCCAACGTTCTCAAGGGCCGCCGGATCGCCACCGTCCCGAAGTGCCGCTTTGACGCCGAAGTGGTCGGCGGAACGTTTGTCAACGACCCTTGCGTCCGTGACGGCAACATGGTGTCTGGCCGCACCTGGCACGACAACCCCTACTACATTGGTGAGTGGATGCGCATGTTGAAGGAGTACATCGCCAACGGCTCACTGACCAACGCCGCATGACCCGCCGAACTCTGCTCTCAGGCCTCTTTGCGAAGAACAAACCCTACGGACTGGCCTTCAGCTTCAAGGGCTTTCCCAATTGGCCGCTGGAGAAGTCCTTCGCGCTCTGCGCCGAACTCGGCTACAGCGGCGTAGAGCTCTTCGTCGGTGCCAAGCAATCCCACGAACCCGGCAAGCTGGGCGTGGACGAAGTCCGCCGCCTGGTAACCAAACACAAACTCCCGGTCCAAACCCTGATGGAAGACCTGCGCCTGACCGGCGAGGATCAAACGCTCCAGCTCCAGCACCTGGAGGCGTCCCTCAAGCTAGCCAGGCAAATCGACCCTAAGCGCTCCCCACTGATCGAAACGGTGGTCGGCGGCCGTAATGACGAATGGCCCAAACTCAAGCCGATATTCGAAGAACGCCTGAAACCCTGGGCCGCGCTCGCCGAGAAGTATAAAGTTGTCATCGCCATTAAGCCACACATCGGTAGCGCGCTCCACTTGCCGGAAGATGGTGCCGCCTTATGCGACCGCATCAACAGCCGTTACCTGAAGCTGAACTACGACTACAGTCACTTCCAGTTGCAAAACCTGGACCTCAAACAGTCGATTCGCGCCGCACTCCCCCATATCGCCATGATTCACATCAAGGACTCGATCGGCAAACCCCCCAAATTCCGTTTCGCTCTTCCTGGCGAAGGGACGATCGATTACAAATCCTACGTCCAAATCCTCCATCAGCTGAACTACCGAGACCCAATCGTGGTGGAGGTAAGTTCCCAAGTCATCGCGCAACCCAACTACAACCCTGAACAGGCGGCGAAACAAGTAGCAACCACAGTACTTCCCATCTTTCGGGGCAGAACCTAACCCCAATTCCTTCGCGACTTTGCTTCATCTGTATGTCCTTCAGGTCCGGTGGGTGATCACTGCCAGTGCTCATTCGCAGGTTAATTGCCTTTAACGAAGGCATCTAACTCCTTGATCCCATTGGCAACCGAATCCCCACTCGGCCAATCTCTTCTACCCCGCTTGGTAGGCTAGCTGCCGTGGAAAACTACATTCCTAACTTGAACCCGGACGCGCCGTCGTCCAACCCTGAGGTTGCCGACAACCAGCCCAAAAGAACAAAGACAATGTCTGAGGCCGTACTGGCCGCCAATCGCGCCAACGCGCTCAAGTCCACTGGGCCACGTACGCCCGCAGGCAAACTCAAGGCCGCCTCGAACTCTCTCAAGCATGGCCTCTACTCACTGAAGAACTTCGAAAACTTCGTGGCCGACGATGATGACGCCCTCGCCGTCTCCACCAACTTCATCGAACAATTCAACCCCGTCACCCCTTCCGAGGTCGCCCTCGTCCATCAACTCATCCACATGCAGCTTCGCTTCATGCAGATGGAATACCTCTACGGCCATGCCATGCGCTTCCGTGTCGAGGACATCCTGAACAAACCCATCGCCCTCCTGCCCGCCATCCTCCGCGAGCTCGACCGGCTCCCCACCAAAATCCAGCGCACGCTCAAGCTGCTCCGCTCGGAGATCGCACAACGCGAAGCCTTCATTGGCAACGGCGAAAATGTCGAAATCGAACCCATCGCCGACGCCGAGCCCCTGCCGCCCCGTCCGGAGAGCCAGCGCTATCGTGTCGTCCCCACCTCACAGGGCGATGTCGCCGTCGACAAGCTCCCCCAACAGCCGCAACCCGTCCAAACGAAGCCATCCCCAGCGGTCGAACTGGCCAAGGAAATCATCGCGGACTTCGTCGACAAGATGAACGCCAAACACGGCACGCCCCCGAAGCCGCCAGAAACAGAAAACAAGTAACAACGAACCCAAAACCCGAGGCCACCCGCAACCTCATAGCTCTCCGACAACTGAATATCAGCAGGACCCGCGCAAGCCTAACGCCCCGGGTGTCTCTATCGACAGAACACCCTGTAATCAATGGATTTCACGACCCTGATCCTGTGGAATAGTGAAGCAAACGCAGAGAGCGGATCGTCGAGTCCTGCGCTACTTCGCGATTCGAACATTCGACTCCAAAAGCCGAACCACATCGCTACTGAAAATGTTCGTTGGTGCGGGAGCTTGAAAGCTCACGACTCGGCCCTCCAGCTTTTTCGGTTCAGAAGTCGTGAACTTCCCATCCAAGGGGTTCCACCAACGCCCTGTGGTCGCCCCCTCCATTTGCCCCAAGTCGACTTCAATGCGGCGCGAACAAGGAAGATAAAACATCGCTATCTGCCGATCCTTACTGAGTGCAGCCACGGCATAGTCAGCTTTGCCAAAACCACCGTAGCCCCAGCGCAGCAATTGGTTATCGGTGTCCGGTACCAAAGTCCACCATTCGACCTGGTCAAACAGCGCCTTGATCCTCTGCATGTCGAGCGAGCCGGGAAGGTTAAGCGATTCTTTCCAGCCGCGCTGGCCACCCCAAATCTTGTCGCTTCCGAATAGGTGTCCGCACGCTCCTCGCAATAGTGCCCAGAATAACTGCCGCCGGAGCATCTGATCGTCCTGGCCCTTACGCACGCCGTTCTCATAAGAAGACTCGATCAGGAAGGATGGCAAAACGCGGCTCTTCCGCCCATACTCCTTGTCCGCCCAGATAAAAACATGAGGGTCGAAGTTCTCTTCGGGGTGATACGTGTATATGTTGTTGACGTTGAGCCAAGATTCCCGCGGGTATTGTTCGATCGCTGAGGAAGTGCGCGCCGTGTGAGCGCTAAACAATTCCGCACCTCCAGCTTCCTTTAGCCCCAGCGCGAGCTGATTGAGAGCTTCGCGATATCCACCAGGGTTCTGTGCCAAGCCGCCATCAGGATTCCGGTCGCCACCTATGGTCCACAAGATGTTCTGGAACTTGCTATATCGCTTCCCCAGAAAACGCCCGAAGGCGCGAACTTTGGCAGGCCCATTCTCATACAACTCTTCTTTCCAACTATATTGGCAGCAGCCGATGTAAACCGGCACCGTCATCATCAAGAAGCCACGGTCAGCGGCAAGTTGCATCACCGCATCCACGTGATCAAAGTTTTTCTCGTTGGGAGAAGAAAAGTCTCCCGACGTAAGAAACGGCTGTGTCCCGTCGGCGAGTTGCTTCCAGGTATCGTCGAGAATGTTGACGATCAGAGTATTGAAGCCTTTGGCCTTCCGGTCATTGAGATAATCTTTCGACATCGGCGCGCGAGTACCCTGTGAAGAGCGACCATGGCGAGTCACCATGAATGAGAAAAGGCTTTTCCTGGGCGGAAACCAAATGCCGTTGATTTTCGCTGATGCGCAACGGGAACGGGGACTGCGCCGTCAGCAGGCTTGCAGAGAAAAGGACAGCAGCAACGATACGGACCTATCGCGGCGAGCCTCCCGCCAGAAGCGTCAATCCCATTTCAAAGGGACGATAGCGAGCGATCAGAATCGCATAGTCCAGGTAACGTCATAGCTGCGCGGTGCTTCCAGACGAAGGGCTGTACCGCCCGAAGCGGACCAGGTTGCGTAGAGTGCGTCGCCCAGATTGCGCCCCCGGAAGCTCAGTACGCCCCCGCGCTCGAGGCGGTAATTCAGGGCAGCATCAAGCGTTGTGTAGTTTTCCATTGGGCGCAAGTTCGGGGTGTCGGCAAAGCGACGGCCGACGAAGCGAACCGTGCCGGAGACGTCAAAGCGACCGAAGCGCTGATTCGCCCAGACATTGACGACGCGGCGTGGGACATTCGGAGGAAGGTTGCCGGTACGAGAAACGATCCCACCGGAAACCACTTCCTGGAAGTCGGCGAATTTGGGAGCGGAGAAAGAGGCGTCGGCACTCACGGTAAAACGGGAGGTTGGCCGAATCAGCGAACTGATCTCAACACCACGCGCTGTCTGGCGGCCGATCTGTTGTGCGAATTGGCGGCCGTCGACGATGGTCTGTGTAAGAATGTCGCGTTTTTCGAGATCGAAATAGGCAACGGTGAAATCTACCTTTTGCGCCCAGAAGGTACCCTTGGAGCCGAACTCGATTTGCCGGCCCGGAACGAGGCTGAACACTTGATTCGCGCCTGTGAGGCTGACAAGCTGAGCGACGGGTTCGACCGCCTTCGTGTAGGAGCCATAGAGATTCATCAACGAATTGAGGTTATAGAGCAGCCCAACGCGGCCAGTCGGAGGGCTGAAGACCTTGGATGACGTCACGTTCGTGGCCCTCAAGGTGTAGTCGAGCGCGATCCGCTCCTGGCGGAAGCCGCCGATGGCCTTCAGTCGACTGGTGATGTCCATCACGGCCTCAGTAAAGAACGATGCAGTCTTAATCAGAACGTCCCGATCCCGAACGTAATTGCGGCCCGGGTCGATGATGGGAGCCGGATTGAACGGATCGACACTGCGGCGGATTGTATTGTCTGAGAGGCCGCCGCGTTGGAGGTCGTTGTTCTGATATTGGAACCCGGAAACGGTACGAACCTTACGCCCGAAGACGCGGAAGTTGCCCTGCAGGTCTGTACGGTTGCCAGAGAGCATATCGTTGCGCCAGATCAGAAAGTAACTCGATACATCCACCAGCTGCGTGGTGGGATTGAAAGCGTAACCTTCGAAGTTACGCCAGTCGAGAGTGTGGGTGGCCAGGAAGGTGTAGTTGCGAAGGTGCCAAGAGGGATTCAGCTGCCAGTCCAGCGTCGCGCGAGCAAACCGGTTCTTGCTCTTGGCGAGATTGTCCCGCATGTTGTAGTTCAAGAAGCGAGTGCGCGGATCGATACGTCCATTGATGAGCGGAGTCCCGTAATAGCTTTCGGTGAAGTCCTGCATCCAGGTACCGTTGAGATTGAGCGTAATCGAGTTGGCAATCTGGTAGCGAAGGCCCGTGTTGACGCCTCCGAGATTCTGAGCGGAATCGTTCATGTAGCCGTCCGTGCGATAAAACGAACCATCGGCCCGGGCGTGGACCCGGCGGTGCAGCGGGCCATTGATGCCGAATCCGGTGCGGAGGGTGTTGAACGAACCATAGGAGAGAATCCCGTCAGTCAAAAAGCGGGGCTGAGCTTCTTTCGTGACATAGTTGACTGCCGCTCCAATGGCACCTTCACCAAAGAGGATGCTGGCGGGCCCTTTAAGAACTTCCACGCGATCCAGCAAGAAGACGTCAAGCGGACGGGCGCTTTGGCTAGCCGTGTTCTGACGGATACCGTCACGCATGACGGTGATGTTGTTGCCCGAAAATCCGCGAGCCGTAAAGCTGGGGATGGAGCCGACGCTGGTACCAGCGATCATGCCGGGGGATTGTTCCACAGCTTCAATCGCTGTGCGGACGCCACGCTCCTGCATCATCTGTTGCGAAATGATCGAAATGCTGGCGGGCAATTCGCGGACGGGGATGTTGAGCAGGGTACCTCCGGTGGCGGTGGAATCGAGCTGCAACGCGGAATTCGAAGTTGTATCCACAACGTCGAGAACAGTAGCTAGACCGCTGGGCTTGAGCGTCACGTCGAGCGTGACAGGTTGGTCCCCCAGGGAAACTTTGCGTTGGATGCTCTCATAGCCGGCGCGAATCACATTAAATTGGTATTCACCTGCCGGCAAGCCTGTGAAGCGGTATTGACCAGTCGCGTCGGTGAGAGTTTGGCGTGTCGATTGGGACGGCGCGCTCAAAGTTACGTTCGCGGTTGCAATGACACCCTGAGCATCTCTGACGGTGCCAACGAGATCCGCGCCATACAGAGACACGAATGGTAAAAGCAGTAAAAAGGACTTCATAGCTAAAACTCCAAAATGATTGAAAATCAGTCGCCTGCTTGGTGAACAGGGCTAATCACAGGTCTTGGGCTTGTGAGGCGACGGCGAGGGCGAATGCGCTCCCAGCCAATTTGCACGCCTGACCAACTCAGAAAAATACCGCCCAGGCTGACGAGAATGACCGTGATGTCCCACAAGGGGCGGATCTGCCAGAGCCCAGGAAAATCGAGGCTGTGAAGCCCGTGGTACACCCAGCGCTCCCAGCGGCCACTCCATTCATAGCGGTTGACAGGCAACCCGCTCGAAGGGTCGACGTAAAACCAGGTTTTCGCTGGATCGTTCAGTACAACCTCCAGGACAGGAAGGGGCTTGCGGTACTTGCGGTCGTAGTAATAGGTTTCGTACTCCGTCAAAAGTCTTGTGGACTGTACAGTGGAACCAGGAACCGCCCGGGCGGCCGCGGCGATCAATTCAGGTTGGGATGGCGGCGCGAAGGGCTGTCCAGCGAGAGTGGTCCAGAGCGAGGAAGTGGAGGAAGGCGCGCTGATAACTCGCTGCACCGAAGTACCGGCGATTTGTTGAAACTCGACTTCTCTTGCGCCGTTTGGCAGAACCGGAAGCGAATCAAAGGCAGCAAGGCGCAAGGGGCCCCCAGTGAAAATGTTGGCCTGCGCGGCGGAGGGAGCGGATCCTGTGGACCAACGACCCGGGTTCAGCGAGAATGCCCCCGAAAGGATAAAAGTGAATGTAAGCAGACCGAAAGCAAGGCCCGTATAGTGATGCAACTTCTTGGCGCCAGAATAGGGCGTGGGCTGCGGACCCAATTCTCGATTGCGGTATTTGCGAGAAGGTGAATAACGCCAGATCCCGACAACGATGCCGAGTACCGACATGAAGGCACCGATGAATGAAATCGTGATGACGCCTAGCCGCCATTCTTCGGCGAAGACTCGAATTGCGCGGAGATAAATCCAGTGCGGAATGGCACCAGCCCAGGCGAGCAGTCTCGAAGATCGTGTGGTCTCGAGAATCACTTCTCCCGTACGGCTCGAAAGATATACTTCCGTGGATGCCGGATCATTCAAGGCCGCGTGATAAAGCGGGAGGTGATCCGTGTAGAGGCGCTGGACGGTCCACTGATCAGGTGCTTTGAGCGTGGGTTGCCATTCGAAAGTCTTACCATTGCCGAGGTAAGTTCGTAAGGACGTTTCTGCTTCCGCTTGAGTGAATGAACGCTGGGCTTGAGGTCGATCCGCATAACTAACGATTCGATCGCCCTTCGCCGTCAGAAAACGATAGGCAGGCCGATCTGTAATTGTAGTGAGAACAACTTGCCGCCAGGTTTCAACTTCCGTGGTGGTCTGCCAAGCTGCAGTGGGGGAAACGGTGATGCTGGCCGCAGTAAGCTCTGGCAAACGCTTGAGCCGATCGGAGGCGTCGAGCGTAGGCATGCGGGCATAAATCATGACAATGCCCGAGACGTACCAAAAGAGGAACAGCACGCAGGTGGCAATGCCCAGCCAGCGATGCCAGACGATCGCCTGACCTTGCCACTGGATTGGCTTTTTCAAGCACTCACCGATTGCAAAGAATTGAAATCTACGCTCAAGAGTGCGGAGCGACGGCGAAAGACCATGCCGTATTGTAAGGCCGGGATTAAGGTAAGAATACTCAATTCCTGCAAGCGGGGACAATTATCCGGTCAGCGGGATTACTGTTGCCGTAAACGCAATGGAACACCCAGATTTTGCCTAGTCCTGGCGTAGCGCAATCATTGGATTCACGCGCGTCGCGCGCCATGCAGGTATGGCAGTGGCAAGAAAGGCGACCAAGAGCAGCAGAACCGTCACAACAATTAGAGTGGGTACATCCCAAGGACTGATATTCAACAGCAATCGTGAAAGCAACTGCGACGCCGCAAGAGCGAGAACAAGCCCGAGTAGACAGCCGGCCCCTGCCAGTTTGAGGCCATCGCCCAGGATCATCCCGCGAACGCTTGCGATCGGCGAACCCAAGGCCAGCCGAATTCCGATTTCTCGCGTACGCTGAGTCACCAGATACGACAAGACACTAAATAACCCAACGGCAGCCAACAAAAGAGCAAGAAAGGCAAACACACCCAACAGGGCGCAAACCGGGAGGATAGTTGACAGAACAGACCGGCAGGATGGGTGACACTTTGAAGGACGGCAGCCGATAGGGGTAGATGCCCTGGAAAGAGAGTTGCCGGACAGTGTAAAAGATAGGATTTGTGAAGGCTTGGGAGGCCCAAGAGGGGAACATGGCGGAGTTGTGCCGTAGGTTTGGAATATCGCGGCAGACTGGCTATGAAGTGCTGGTGACCGGCCCCCAAAGACTCCCCCAGTCATAACTAGAGAACTCTTGAAATCTGAGCCTGTTTGCTCTGCCATCAGCGGGGATGGCGCTGTGGGACAAGACGCTCCTCGCGTGGGCCAGGCGCTGGAGAGGAAACCGTGGGCGTGGGAAGAGTTGCTTCCGCTTTTGAACATCGTAGAGTTAGAAGCCGGGGAGGCGACGAGGTATTGGAGAAAGGGCGGGTGGGCTGAGGTCGCGGAGGCGCCAGGTGGCGAGGGCGAGGGCCATGACCAGGTCGGCGTGGCCGATCTGGGGTTGTTGGAGCGGGCGGACCTCAATGGTAGTGTTGCCGGTCTGGCGGCTGGTGGCGTAACGGAGGGATTTGAATTGGGCTTCCAGAATGGCGGTGTTGTTGAGGGATTCGGCCAGAGTGAGATGAGTGGTTTCCATGACCTGGAGAAGGTTCTGGATGAGGTCGAGCTTGGGGATGTTGTAGATGTCGACGGGTAGAGTTGGGTGTTGGGATTTGGAGTGGGTGCCGCCCGAGGTGAAGACGATACCATCGAGACGGGCGATTGAGGCGGATTGGCGATTTGCGGTGAACTCGTTGTAGAGGATCTCAAGGGTGGGGCGGCCGAGGCCGGTCGCGTCGGCGACGAGGGTGCACTGGGTGGCGGGATGGGTTTGGCGGAACTGGCGGATGGTTTGGTGGACCTCGCGGGCGACTTCCATATAGGCGGTGCCAAGGGAGAAGAGATGGGTGGCGGTGAGGCTCCAGGATTTGATGTGCGGATGGGTTGGATCGAGTGGGAACGATAAAGTTCAACCAGAGGCAGGCTCGTGATGTTTCCCGTCAGCGGAACACTTAATGCAGATGAATCTATTTCTTGTGGTCTTGTCCCTGGGGGCAGCGCTGCATGCCGATACCCAACTGCGTGGCGGAGTATCGGCAAGGGGCGAAGCGTCGCTGGAGGAGATTTATGCGGATCAGGATCCGTTGCGAGGCAAGCCCGCGATTCTGCCCCCTGCGCTTGAAGGGCGGGTGCGCAGGTGCATTCCGCCGGATCGATCCTGGGCTTTGGTGCGCGAGACACCGTCCACCTGCTACTACTTTGTGCCGTTCCCCAATCCGTTGCCGGCCGTGGTGGTGACGGTGGAGGAGGCGCAGCGGCGGCGTATGCAAGGAGGCCGTGCGCGGTGCGGATCGCATCCCTGGAACCCCGACAAGCTGCTGTGCGATGAAGAGGGGCCGCCGCTTAGCGGTGAGGTGATCACGACCGTTCCGCCGGGGCCATCGAATCGAGTTCCTCCCACTTGGCCAGGAACGCGGCCTCCTTCGAGAACTCGCCCTCCTTTGGGAACCCTGCCTCCTTCTGGACCTCGCCTTCCTCCGGGGAGTGTCCGGCGTCCACCGCCCGCTAACCCCGGCTATCTGGACGGCATCCGGGATGGGTTCCATCTGTGTGGCAAACCGTTTGAAACGATGTGGCGGGCCTATCAGGCCCTGGAGAGAGGCGACGCGGTGTCAGCGGCAAATATCCTGGGCGGGAATCGTTCGGATGCAGGCGTTCGATTCATTGTGAGTGCGCTCCAGGCGCTGTGGGCCGATCTTGCGGAGACTCAGGTTCTGGATCAAACGGGGCGGCCCGTGACGGGCTTCGAGAAAGGCCGGCGGCATGCTTTGCGGATCTGTACCCTGGGCCCTGATTCCGGTCGCCGCCGAGTGCGCGATTACGGCCGGCAAATGCGTTGCTCGCCCCAGAAAGCCAGGGGACGGAGGGCCGGTTTGTGCCGCGGACGAGGTCGCCGTGATTCAGGAGGCGAATCCTTATGTACCCAAGTTAAACTTGCCTCGTCCGCCGTCGCCGTTGCAGCGTGGATTGTTGCTGGTGGATCAGAAGCTCTTTGAACGATTGGCTGCGACGCGGCAGCAGACCTTTATCATCCGAGACGCAAATCCGGGGGCGCTGCGTTGGGTGGGCCGGCCGGGATACCGAGCCAAGCCGCTTGATGTGAAGGGGAAGTCCCTGACGAGAGCGGAACTGCCGCCCGGCAGCGTGGGGAAATACGAGGGCCTCGCTTCCGCAAGGGGACTGAGTGCGGCGGAACGTAAATTGCTGACGGACAGAGAGTTCAGCATCGGGTCGCCTGAGGAGTTTGAGGTGATTCGGGATCCCGATGGTAACGCGCTGTACAGTGATATTGATCTGCACGGCGTTTACAATCGGGACGGCACATCGGGTTGGTCAGCGGAGTTACAGGCCGAACTCGACTGCGACCTCTTTGACCGCGGCGTTGTCCATGGACCGCACGATGTATGGCCGGATCGAAACAATCTTGCCAAGGCGGGGCCGAATTATGGACCGCAGATCGGCAATGGGAAAACGATCACCGCGATTCTCCCCGATGGCCAGATTGTTCGGGCCACGACGCTTGCGGAGATGAAGCAACTGTATCAGGCGATCGGTGTGGATTTTTCGAGAATCTATCCGGGCTTTTAGGGTTGGGGGAAGTGGCGTGAGGGAGTTATCTGACGAGGCTGTAGCAGAAGCCCTTCCCAGAAGCCCATGTCCTCGACGAGATGACACCTGAAGTTAGCGGGAGATGACCGGACACAATGATGGGGAACAGCGGTTTGGGGACGTAGGCGAAGGGAGGGCGGAGCCCGACCGGAGCCGGAGGCCCCAAACCGCTCCGAGCGGGTCCTTGCGGTGATAGATTTGGAATCTTCCAAAACCCTAAATCACCCCCGAAAGGACACCACTCATGAGCGACACACAGAAGCTTATCAAAGCCCGCATCGGCCTGTTGCAACTGGCCCAGGAACTGGGCGATATCAAGGCAGCCTGCCAGCGGGCGGGCATCAGCCGCAGCCACTTCTACGAGATCAAAGAGGCCTACGAGAAGCATGGCGCTGAAGGCCTGGAGCCGAAGGAACGGCGGCGGCCCCGCATGCCTAATCAGACACCACCTGAGCTTGAGAAACAGATCCTCGATATGACGGC
>VFZO01000101.1 GCA_016871155.1 Acidobacteriota bacterium
GCCAAACGCACGTTTTCGAAGCCGGAATCGACGAGGGTTTTAGGCCAGGCACGCAAACCGGTGAAAATGTTGCGGGTCGGAATCTACGCCCGCGTGTCGACGCTCGATCAACAGATAGGTCGTGGCGATGTTCACCCGATGCCGCACATCGCTGTTGGAACTCGCCCAGTCCGCTCGCCGGTT
Source organism: Acidobacteriota bacterium (assembly GCA_016871155.1). Lineage (GTDB taxonomy): Bacteria > Acidobacteriota > Terriglobia > Bryobacterales > Bryobacteraceae. The sequence continues at coordinate 184 of VFZO01000101.1, forward strand.
GCGCGGATCCTGGGGAACCGGCCCATTGGCCCCGCCATCGCCGCCCACGTTGTCAAGCCCGTGCGACCAGGTCCAATTGCTGAGGAGATAAAATCCCTTGCTGAACCGCTTCTCAAACGTGGTCTGCAGTGACGAGAAGAAGGAGTTGCCCGCACTCTCCAGCCACGTGATGCCGGTTACCGCCGGCAGCGTGGCGACAAAGGGCCGGCTCCAGCGCGCGCGCCACAACGGCCGCGTCGCCAGGCAGCAGCGCTCCCGCCCCGTCCAGCACTACTTCCGCATCTGTGCCTGAAGCCTGTTTGAAATCGGCCAGGCTTTTCTTCGCCGCGTCGACGTACGCCTGCAGGCGCGCCATGCTGTCGCGCGGCGGCACTGCGAGGGTGAATGAACGAAAGCCATCTTACTGCGCGAGAGTCACCTGCGATGGTTCGGCGAGCCGGGCCATCAACCGCGCCTTGAAGCGTACGGGACCGCGGAGATACTAATACAGCGGCACTCCAGTCACCCGGGCGGTGAGATCCACGAGCGCGTTGCTCAGCGAGGCTTCCAGCGAAGGCGTTCCCGCGAAACGATGGCGAACGAACTCGAGAGATTTGGCGCGCGGGCCGCTGAGCGCCGCCTTCGCGTCGACAAAATCAGCCGCCTTGATGGCACCGCCTTCACCGAATCCAGCCGTGCCATTCGGCGACGTAACACGGACAACGGTGTAGCGGCGGCTGGAATCCGGTTCGCGCAGCCGCCAAGCACGAACGCTGTCAATCGCGAGGGGACCAGTAGCCGGGGCGGCGGCTTGCGCAAACGCTACTGGCCAGTTGAGCGGTCGTCTTCTCATGGAGGCACCTCGCCTGCAAGTGAACGTGGCGCGTCCCCGCGTTGTGCAGCAGACTACAGTACCGTGACCGTTCGCACCTGCTGTTTATCGCGGCCCGTTAGTTAACGCCGTTAATTAACGCCGCGCCGCCCCACGCTCCTTGAAGATCGCCGCCAGCGCCCGCATGCGGTTCCCGTCCGCCGCGGTCTTCGTCTCCGCCGCGCCCTTCTCCAGCCCATCCGCCGCGGCCATCAGCTCCGCGCGCCGCTTCCGGTCCGGCCGCGATCCTTCCGCCGCCAGCATCAAACCGCGCAACGCTCCTGTGCGCTCCCCGCTCAAGGCTCCGCTCCGTTCCAACTGATCCACATAGGCCCGGCCCACAATGAAATTGGAAGGCCACGTGATCTTCGGCTGGTTCTGCACATTCAACTCATCGAAGTGCACCTGGTTCGCCGCATCGATCTCGTTCTGCGTCAGAAACTCACTCGGCGCCAGCCGCAATACGTCCACGCCGCGTGCGATCTCCGCGCCATAGATGTACCCGTTGTACCAGTAGGCCGACCAGTGCCCGCCTAGCCCCTTCTTCTTCTCGTCCGTCGGTCCGCGGTCAAAGTACGCCACCTCAAACGGACGCGCCGCGTCCGTAAAATCCAACACCGAGATCCCACCCTGGTACCACGCTTGCACCATCAGGTCCCGCCCCGGAACCGGGATCAGCGACCCGTTGTGTGCCACGCAATTCTCCCTCTCGGTCTGCGAGGCCGGCAGCTTGTAGTAGGAGGCCAGCGTCATCTTCCCTTTCTCCAGCGTGAAGATCGCATTCGCGCCCCAGTGCATGGGGTCAGACTCCCGGCAGCGCGGCTGCGCCCCACCGCCCCATTCATCCGTGAACAGCACCTTCGTACCGTCGTTGTTGAAGGTCGCCGAATGCCAGAAAGCGAAGCTCGGGTCCGTCACCGCATCCATGCGCTTCGGATGCGCGGGATCGGAAATGTCCAGTAGAATCCCGTTCCCCGAACAGGCGCCCGCCGCCAGGCCCAGCTCCGAATACACGGTAATGTCATGGCACTTGTCTGTCTTCGACGTGTCCTGCGTCCCCTCCCCGTGCGAACCGCCCTTCCACAGCGCATTCGCCGCGCCGCTCTTTTCATCCGCGAAAATCCGCGGGCTGCTCACAATCCTGGCACGTTCGGGATTCGCCAGCGGCACCTGGATGATGTCGATCCGGAACAGCGCCGTGTCAGGGTTCTTTTCCGGTTCCCCGCCGGAACAACTGCCCAGCTCCTCTTTCTGCCGCACGGATCCGATTCCCGAAACATAGATATAAACGTTCTGCTTGTCCTTCTTGTCCACCACCAGCGTATGCGTGTGCGACCCCCGGCACGTCTGCACCGCCGCCAACTGTTTCGGCCGCGACAGGTCGCTGATATCGAAGATCCGCACCCCGCGGAACCGCTCCGGACTCGGCGGCGGGGGAGGCTTCTTGGGCCCCTTGTCCGCGGACTCCGGCTCCCAGTCTTTCTTTCCCTCGGCTTTCTCCATCGGCGGCGGCTTGTAACCCGCCGGGATCCCGATCCCCTCCGTCCCGCAATCGGTGCGCCCGTTCATCGCCTCCGCCGACATGAACAGCAGGTTCCCGTACACCGAGACGTCGCCTTGCCCTCCAGGACAAAGCACCGATGTCCGCAACTTGATCTTGCCCGGATTGTCGATATCGTAGAAGTTGATCCCGTTGTAGTTGCCGGCAAACAGGTGATTGCCCCGGAAAGCCAGGTCCGTGTTCGCCGTACCGAATTGCACGCTCGGCTCGCGAGGGCGCTCCTTGCGCGTGGGCGGCGGCGGCGAGGGAGCGGACTTCGCTACTGCATCGCCCGGCGCAAAGCCGGCCGGCTTCGGCAGCGTCGCGACGAACTGAAGGCCCATCGCCACTTGCCCGGCATCCTGGAAACCAGACTTCAAGCCAACTCTCGGATCGCGCGAGTCAGCCCGGGCATTCACGTAAACACCCGCGGCCTTGGCTGGCGTCGTGGCCTTTTTCGCCTCCGGCTTATTCGCAGCTTCCACCGCCGGCTCGTTGTTCAGCATCCGCCGCATCAGATCGATCTCGGCCCGCTGCGTGTTGTCGACATCGGTGGCGAAATCATACAGCACCGGATCCTGCCCCGCCCCCGGCGTTGCCAGTAGCTGTTTCACCATCACCAGCGCTCCGTCGTGATGCTGGATCATTCCCGTGAGGAACAACCGGTCGAAGGCGCTCTCCTTGGCCGCCGCGAGTTCGGCCATCTGCTGCGCGGTGAGCATGCCTGGCATCAGCGGCATCGCCCCCATCGCGCCGGCGCTTGCGTTGCCAGCCGCGACCGCCGCCTGATGAGCGGCGTGATCATGCGCCGGAGCCGCGGGCTTGCCGTAATGCTCCAGCCAGCGCTTCATGTAGTCGATTTCATCGCTCTGGGAAATCGTGACCCGCTCCCCGAACGCCAGCAGATCCTTCCGCAGGCCGCGCGTCCGCAGCAGATCCACCATCTCCACGGCCTGCGCGTGATGATGGATCATTCCTTGCATGAACGCGATATCGGCGTCCGCCGGCAGCCGCCCGGCCTTGGTCGCCTCCGCCGGCGACAGAACCTTCGCCGGTTTCCCAACCGCCCCAGGCTGCACGATGACGACGGGACGCCCGCTCGGCGGCCCTTCGGAAGGCTTCGATTTCTGCCCAAGCAACGCGGCGCTCAGGCCCAAAGTCAGTACCACAAGATAGCGAAATGCCATGAGTAACAATACAATTGCTGGTTTTCGAAGGTCAACTGGATGTTCCTTGTGCTAAACCAAGGTATGCGCCATCTCATTTCGTCAGGATCGCGGTTTCAAGCTGAGATTGGTTACTCGCGGGCCGTGGTTGACGGCGACTGGATCTTCGTTTCCGGCACCACGGGCTTCGACTACGGCTCCATGACAATCGCCGAGGATGTTGTCGGGCAGGTTGAACGGTGCATGAAAAACATCGCCGCCGCTCTGAGCGAGGCTGACGCTGGCTTTGAGGATGTGGTTCGTGTCCGATATATACTTCCACGATCCGAAGACTTCGAAGCTTGCTGGCCTACGCTGCGCCGGAGGCGACGACATCATCGGCGCCGAAGGCGCCAGTCATCGGTCCGGTCATCAGCTTGAGTTCTCCGCGTACCGGTGGCATGATCCCTGAGTGGCGAGGCCCTCTTCTTCCCGCGTTGACCAAGCACTCCTCCACGGAGAGCGCCCTTCACCTTTTCGAGCAACTCATCGGGAACCTTCGGCCTTCCGTCCGGGAAGCGCTCAAACGGATTCTCCGGTGTGAAGTGAATCATCTGCTCGCGCGTCCATCGAAAGGGCTGTGCGCACAGCATCGTGGCGGCGAGAAGAAGACAACCGAACAGGCGGGCCATCATGCCAGCACTTCCAGAATGGTGTCGATGTCCTGGTCGTTGTTGAATACGGACACCGAGAAGCGCAAGTGGTTGCCGAAGCGGCCCACGGTAAGCGCTGAATTCGGCCCAGTGAGCAGAATCTTTGCTTTGCTCGCCCGGATCTTGCGGCGCACCGCCTCGGCGTCTTTGCACAGGAATGTGGCGATGGAGGACTCGGTTCCTTTCGGCGTGATCGGCGCGTAGCCCAGCGGCGGCAGTTCGTTTTGTAGCCGGGCGATGAGCGGGCCGGCATGAGCCCGGATATTCGGTACCCCCAGTTTTTCGATGTAGCGCAAAGCTTCCAACTGCGCCGCGAAGGTGATCACCGAAGGTGTTCCGCAGTCGAACGCCGCCACGCCAGACGGGGCGTGATTGATCATCATGCCTGCGCCGGACTGCGGACTCGCGGTCCATGGCGCGTAGTTGTAATCCGGGTGCCCGGTAAATTCGGTGGGCTTCACCACGCTGCCCGCGAGGTCTTCGCGAATGTACAGAAAGCCGTACCCGTGCTCGCCTTGCAGCCACTTGTACATGGCCGTGGATGCGAAGTCGATGCCCATCGCCTTCACGTCAATGGGCGTCGAGCCGCAGCCCTGGATGATGTCGGCAAACAGGTAGGCTTTGTGCGCATGGGCCAGATCGCTGAGCGCTTTGACGTTCTCAACGTGTCCGTTGACGGAGGAGACGAGCGAAACGGCGATCAGCTTCGTCTTGTTGTCTACGGCGCGCTCCATGTCTTTCAGGTCGATTGCCCAGTTGCGATGCTTCACGATGCGCACGTCGAGCCCCTGCACTTTTTGCCGCGTGAGGTAATTCGATAGCGAGGAGAGGTAGTGCAGATCGTTTGTCACCACATTGCCGCCGCGCAGATCCATTCCGTTGAGAATCGTGTTTTCGCCAATGGTGGTGGAGCCCGTGAATACGATCTCGGATGGCTTGGCGTTGATGAGCCGGGCGAACATCGGCTTCACCTGCGCAAAGCCCTCTTCCCAGAAGTCCTTCCTGCCCTCACCTGGTCCTTTATGCAAAAAGTCCATGTAACGCTGCATGCCGGCCACGACGTGATTGCCGAGCGGATGCTGCGCCGCCGAGTTGAAATAGGTTTCGTTCATCGCGCGCGGAAAATCTTTTCGGCACTGGATGGAGAGGTCGCTGGGCGCGGCCGCCGCAGCCATGGCCGCGGTGGTGCCGAGAAATACTCTGCGCTGCATGGCTATTGCGCCTCCTGGGCGCGCTGTACAAACACCTGACGCGCCTTTTGAAACTGGCCGAGGACATGCTGGCGCTCTTTGTCCGAGCGCCAGCCGGTATGCGCCTGTGCTTGCCGCGTGATGTCGTCGATCCAGGTGATGAAGTACTCTGCATCCGCTTTTGAGCGGGTTGGACGGCTCCCCACCCGCACATAGATGGGGCTGGTTTCTCCCACGATGTAGCTGTCGTCGACGGGATGTTGAGGCTTGGAATGGCTGGCGCGCACCGTGATCCAGCCGCTTTGCTGGATTGGGATCCGCTTGCGGATGGCTGTTCCCGTACTCGATTCGATCGCCTTGCCATTGGAGAAGACTTCGAGCTTTTCAAGCGGCACGATCGACTGCGCACTAGCGTTCAACTCCACCGTCCCGCCGGAGGCCGGCAATTGAATTTCATCGCCCGGAATGTGCCCGTCCACCGTCAACGAAAGCAGCGGCCCGTTGGTAACGAACGTCCGGCCGCGCCGGATGGCCTCTACATACGCGCCCCACTCCAGCTTGTCCCCCACGTACGCATAGAGCCGGCTCGACCCGATGATGGGCGTGGCGTGCAGTCCTAGAATCGAATCCTCGCCCGCCGACGCCGCGACCCGAAATCCGCAGTTCCAGGCGCGATGCAACACCGGCGCCGTGTGGGTGAAGTGCCCGGCGCTGGTATGTACCTCAAGATATTCGAAGGCGCCCAGCGCCAGATCCACCGGGAAGCCGCGCGCCCCGGCGTAACCGGCGCGCACCGGGTCTCCAGACCAGGGATGCACATAACCCCCAACGGCGCCTTGCTTGCGCGCGGCGAGGAACATGTCGGTGTTGCTGGGATACAGGCTGTCAATGCCCGAGCCTTCGTACCCGGTGGTGAACGGCGAGATCAGATGCTTCGTGAGATTGATGAAGTTGATGTGCCCGTAGAAAGGCGGACGGTACTCTTCGCCGAAGCTGAGAATCTGCTCGCGATTGGTGAGCGCGTGCGGCTTGCCGGTGAAGTACTGATGATCGAAGATGCGGTGGTCTTTGTTGCAGATCTTTTCGCCCACCACATCGAGATCCTCCGCCCGCGCCATCATCATCAAATGTTCCGGCGTGTTGTGCAGATTACCGGCATAGTTCATGTGCACATGATCGGATGCGCTCCACCAGCCGGCGGCGTTCATGCTGATGAGCCGTTGCGGTTCGATCTCGACGATGGCCACTTGATCGCGCTCGATGGCGATCTGTTTCGTGATGGGCTTGTGCTCGATTCCCTTGGCCACTTCGAGCGTGGCCACGCCGGGCGGCAGATCTACTACAAAGCGGTTCTCGGCGTGGAAGAAGTCGCGATGCGAAGTTCGCCCCGCCACGCGATGGTACGCTGTGGAGGGAGCGTAGGTCTTGCCGTCGGCCGCGGTGAGATAGAAGCGGGCCGCGCCGCGGATGCGCACCTCCAGCTTTCCCATGGGCCGCCGCCACACGCGGCGTTGAATGTCGACAGCCTCGTCTTCGCCGCCATACGTCCGCAGGATCCGCAGCTCCGAAGTGCCTGGCCGGTTGGAGATGTAGGCGATCCGCTCGCCGTCGGGCGACCAGCGCGGGTCGAAATGATCCCAATCGCCGAAGGTCATCTGATATGGCTCGCCGCCGTCAGCGGGCAGTACGTAGAGGTTGTTGAACTGCGACCCGCGGTGCGAACTGTAGAGAATGCGCTTGCCATCCGGCGACCACTGCGGCTGCGTGCGATAGAGCGTCTCCTCGCGCAGAATCATCTTGGCCTTCGCCATCGCGTTGGGCGTCGCCGGCGCGCGCCAGATCGCGCCTGAGCCGAGTGGAATGTCGCGGTTGGAGACGAGCATCAGTTCCTTGCCGTCCGGCGACCAGTGCGGTGAGATGTGGTCATCCGCCGGAGAAAAGTACAGCCGCGCGCGCCCGAACGAATTCTGTTCGGTGATCTGCACGGGGCTGCCTGTCTTGCCGTTGTCGAAAGGCATCGTGTAGACGTGGAACCCGGCCGGCCCTGTGGCCGCCGTGCCACGAGGGCTCTGGATACTTTTCACAAACGCGATGCTCTTGCCGTCTGGCGAGAACACCGGATCGGTATGAATGTTGCTGCCGCGCGTCAGCACTGTGCTTTCCCGCGTGGCGACGTTCATCAGCATGAGATTCACGCCGTCCGAGTCTTCGGCCGTGTAGACGAGGAAGCGGCCGTCAGGCGACCAGGCCGGCGAGGAGTCGTAGGTTGCATTGGCTGTCAGCTCATAGGCTGTCGTGTCGCCAGGCGCGATCTTCCAGATCGATCCGGACATCGCAAAGGCGAGTTCCGTACCGTCGGGCGACCACGCGGGACGCCAGGGCGTGCTGGCCGACTGCGGGATGTAGTAGCTGTACATATAGCCCGTCGCGAAGCCGGCGCGCTGCATCTGCGCCGGCGCCGCGGCAGCGATCAACATGACGAGCAGGGCAAACTTCATCGTGATCGATTATAGTAAATCGGCCATGCTCATCGTCGATTGCCACGCCCACATCTACTCGTTTGATAAGAAGAAGTACCCCGTGCGGCCCTCGCCGCTGCGTCCGCCGCCGGGCGTGGGATCGGTGGAGCACCTGCATCATGTGAGCCAGGCCGCAGGCGTCTCTGCCGTGCGCGCGATCCAGACCGTCACCTTCTACGGCTACGACAATCGCTACCTCGCCGATTCCACGCGCGCCCATCGCGATTGGGTTTGCGGCGTATGCACGCTCGATCCTGACAACGCGGCGAGTCCGGCGCAACTGCGGCGGCTGGTGCGCGGCTACGGCGTGAAGTCGCTGCGCAGCATCCCATCGGCGAAGGCTAAGACGTTTGACGACGCCGGCGTGCGGGCGCTGTGGAAAGTGGCGGTGGAGGAAGGCATCACGATCGATCTCTTCCTGATGCAGTTCGCCATGGTGGAGAGCGCGGCGAAGATGATGGCCGGGTTCCCGTCGCTCAAGTATGGCTTCTGCCACTGCATGGATCTCAAGCCCGGCCCGAACCTCGCGCGCGACTTGAAGGCGGTGCTGGACCTGGCGAGATTCAACAACCTGTATGCCAAGGTGGACTTCATCGGCACGGGCACGCAACGCGCCTTTCCCTGCGACGACCTGCACGATGCGGCGATGCAGGTAATCCGCGCCTACGGACCGGAGCGGTGTGTGTGGGCCAGTTCCTACCCCAACGAACTTTGGACGCCGAAGGTGACCTACGAACAGCACCTCCGCATTTTCAGCGAAGTGCTGCCATTGAAGGACGCCGAACGGAAACTGATTCTGGGTGAGACGGCGCGCCGGCTCTGGTTCGGCGGCTTGGCGCACCTGGGGGCGTAGCCAGGTCAGCGGCTCACGGTTCTCACAAAAACAAACTTCTGGCCATCCGCCGTGACGTCGTACTTCGCCACCCAAGGCGATTCGTCGGGAAAGTTCCCCTTCATGCCGGGCGCAGCAAACAGACGCTTGGCCGTGCCCGTCGCCATATCTACAGCCGTCATCGTGTCGCCCATCATATAGAAGAGCTCCTTGCCGTCGGCGCGCCAGCGCGGCCCGCCGCCGCCGCCGCCCCAGCCATTCTCAAGGCCGCGGGAAACCTTGCGCCGCGTGCCCGGATCACCGGTGCTTGCCACATACACCTCAAACGGACCCGCCTCGTTCGAGACAAACGCAAATGTCTTCCCGTCCGGCGAAAAGCGCGCCACTTCGGTCCAATGGGCCGCGCCGGGGAACACGGGCTTGGGTTTCGGCTCACCTTCGAGGTTGAGCAAATACAGATCGCGCTTCTTGCTGGCATGCGTGTAGAGCAGCCACTTACCATCGGGCGAGACGCTGCGTGGATATTGCGCATCAGGCTGCTTGAGCAACAGCGCGTCATGCCGGTACAGTTCGTACTCGCCGGTTCGGCTGCTGGTGAACAGCAACTGCTCGCCGCCCGGCGGCAGCCAGACGGGAAAGTTGTCGTTGCCCTTGGCCGGCGCATGAACGCTCTTCGCGCCGCTTGCCACGTCGTGAATCCAGATGTCGCGGTCGTTTACTTCGCCATCGCGCGCCGACACCGCAATCGACTTGCCGTCCGGTGAAATCTCCGGGAAGAAAATCGCATTCTGCGCCGAGCCCACGCGGCCCAGCACCATACCATCGCGGCTCACCCACACCATCTCTTGCGGCATTTCGTGCGCCGCCGGCTGCTGAAAAAAGAAGAACAACGCCAACCAGGAAATCATCGCCCGCCCTCCGCGGCGCGGCGCATCTTGGCCCGCGCCTGTTGATACAACTCGCGCGTTTCTTCGCGCTCCGCTTCATTGTTAAACGAAAGTCCCTTGGCCCGTTCCCACGTCCGGTCGATCCATTGCACGAAGTACTCGGCGTCCGCTTTCGATCTCACGGGCTGGTTGCCCACCGTGACCCACACGGGCATGGTGGCCGCAAACGGGAACGGCCGGCGGATCGGGTCGCGCGTGTACTTGGCTTTCACCTGCACTGAGATCCAGCCGCTGCGGTCGACTGTCACGGTCTTCACGTCGCCCAGCGACCGCCCGTTGTGCATCACCTCGATCGACTCCACCGGCGTGATTGACTTCACTTGCACGTCCACCTTCAGCGTATGGCTGCCCGCCGGCAAACGGATCTCGTCGCCGGGTTCCCTGCCGTTCACCTTCAACAGCACCAACGGGCCCGAAGTAACAAACGATCTGCCGGCGCGGAAATCGGCCGTCCATTTGTCGTAGCCGAGCTTCGGCCCGCTACGCACGTACACGCGGTTCGAACCGAGAATGTAGCTGCGATAGAAATTCGGAAACGCATCTTCACCCGCGCTTGCCACCACCTTGAAGCCGCAGTTCCACGCTTTGTAGAGCGGCTCCATGCCGGCCAGCGCGTTCACCTCCACGAAGTCCACATTCTCCAGCGCCAGATCCACGGGGAAATGCGGACCCGCGCCGTGTGCATAGCCCGCCAGCCCGCCCTGCTCCCGCGCCACGCGGAACGGAGTGGAGTTCGAGGGAAAGATCGAATCGACGATCGTGTTCTGGTAGCCCACGTAGTCGGGAATCACGAGGTGCTTCTTCAGATTCAGAAACGCGGCGTGGCCCCAAAACGGCGGATGATACTCCTGGCTGTGAAAGAGAATGCGCGTGGCGGTGGACACCTTGTCGGGCGCGCCGGTGAAGTGCGCAATGTCGGGGATCCGCTGTTCCTTGTTGCAGATGAGGTTGTTCAATACGTGGATGTCTTCGCCTTCGGCCTGCTCCATCAGACGTTGCGGAGTGTTGAAGTACACGCCCGCGTAGTTCATGTGGAAGTGATTGTTGCCATCCCACCAGCCGCGCGCGGCCATGTTCTCTATTCTTTGCAGTGGAACCAGCAGTTCGGCCGTGGCGCCCGGCGACAATGTCACCTTGGAGGTGACGGGCGCGTATTCAAACCCGCGCGAAAACGCTAGGCTCGCCGCGCCGGGCGGCAGATCCACCTCAAACTCGCCGCCGGTGTGAAAGTAATGATACTCGCCTTCCTGATCCATGTGATCGAACATCAGCCAGTCTGCGCGGAACCAGCTTTCGGTGGGCGCATAGGCGCGCCCGTCCGAAGCGTTCAGATACACGCGAGACCGCAACGGCTGCCTGGTGACGGCATCCACCACGCGCACATGCACTTTCCCCATGGGCCGCTTGTACCGAAGCTTGTCGGCCTTCACCTGCTCCAGCTTGCCTCCAAACCAGTGCCACAGCCACAGCGATGTGTCGCCGGTTTCGTTGGAGATGAGCGCGATGCGCGAGCCGTCGGGAGACCAGCGCGGAGACGTTCGATCGAACTCGCCGTAGGTGAGCGGGAACGCATCGCCCCCCTTGGGCGGCATGGCCCAGAGTTGTTGCCACTGCCGGCCGAGGTAGGAACTGTAGACTAACTTCGCGCCGTCTGGAGACAGCGTGGGCCGCGCTTTCCAGGTGGTCTCCTCGTAGTGAAAGCGCGTGAGCGGCGCACCCGGCTCGGCGCGCATCCGGTAGAAACCGCCCGAACCATGCTTGTTGTCGCGATTGGAAACGAGAATCAACTCCTTGCCGTCACGCGTCCAGGTGGGATGAATATGCAGCGCCCACTTGCCGTAGTATACGGTGGGCGGAACGAGCTCGAAGTCCTTCGTCAATTGAACCGGCGTGCCGGGAATGCCGTTGCTGAGCGGCATCACATAGATGTTGTAGTTGCCGTTCGGCCAGGTGGAAACGTAGGCTATGCGCGAGCCGTCCGGCGACCACTCGGGCTCCACATTGATGGAGTTCCCCGTGGTCAACGCCCGGCTCTCACCCTTACGCAGATCCAGCAGACGCAGGTGGATTTGCTCATTCCAGTCCGACGTGTAGACGATGAAGTTGCCGTCAGGAGACCAGGCAGGCATGCCCGCGTAGCCCTGATCGGCGGTGAGTTCCTGGGCCGACGCCGCGCCTGGCTTCTGCCGCCAGATGGAGCCCTTCATGGAAAAAACCAGTTCCTTGCCGTCGGGAGACCAGGAAGGGAAATTCGGGCCGTTGGTGATTTGCGGCAGGTAGCATTCCAGCGTGTATGGCTCGCCCGTCATGATGCGGGAAAAAACGCGGCGCTGGGTTTGCGCGGGCACGATGGACGCGGTCACCAGGAGGAGGAAGGCGAGCAGAGCGGGCATCACGGCAAATTCTATCGCGATCCGGTGGAGTTAGAATAGGACGCCAAGGGAAAGAAATCTATGCCAGTCAATCGCCGCCAACTGCTGGGGTCTGTTGCGCTCGCCGCGCCATCCCTGGCCGCTGCCGCCCCAGCCTCATCGGTCTTTGCGGAAATCCGCAAGGAGTTCCCGCGGGCCAATCAAGAGGTGTACCTCGACGCCGCGGCCAACATGCCGCTGCCGAAGTATGTCGCCGAGGGCATGCGCCGCTACATGAACTTCCACATGTACGGCCCCGGCGATGGCCGCGGGCAGTACGCCGCTGAATCGGTGCGCCAGGCGCGCGAACTCTTTGCCAGGCTGATCAACGCCAAGCCGGCCGAAATCGCCTTTGTCGTTTGCACCAAGGCCGGAGAGGCCGCCGTGATCAACGGACTCGGCATTCAAGCATCCGGCGGCAACATCGTCACCAACGACCTTCACTACGCCGGCTCCATCCACGACTACATTGGCCGCCGCAAAGCCGGTATGGATATCCGGATCGTGAAGCACCGCGACTGGCGCATCGATCTCAAGGACATGGAAAAGGCGATGGACAAGCGCACCAAACTGGTGTCGATCACTCTCGTCTCAAACGTGAACGGCTGGGTGGAAGAGGCCAAGGCCATCTGCAACCTCGCGCACTCGTACGGCGCCTACGTCTACGCCGATATCATTCAGGCGGCGGGTAGTGTGCCGGTGGACGTGAAAGCGCTGGGGCTCGATTTTGCCGCCTGTTCCAACTACAAGTGGCTCCACGGCGCGCGTGGATCCGGATACCTTTATGTACGTGAGGATTTGCAGGGCGGGGAAGTGAAAGACCTCAGCTTCCCCGGCTATGTTCATTTCAACTACGCCCCGTGGGTGCCGCAACGCGCGGGCTCGGCGGACGATTTTCCGTTTGAAGGCATGAAGGGCGCGCAGCGCTATGAGGCGGGCAACGTGAGCTATGTTGCCTACGCCGGCCAGCATGAAGCGTTGAAGCGGATCCTGGCGATTGGCGTCGACAACATCTACGCCTACACCAAGCCGATGTGCGACCGGCTGAAGACGCAACTGCCGCCGCTCGGCTACAAGCTGATCACGCCTCTGGACGCCACCAGTTCCATCGTCACTGTGCAATCCCCCAACCTCAAAGCCACGCAGGAGAAGCTCCGTAAGGCCAATGTGCAAGCCACCACCACCGGAGCCAACCGCATGCGCATTTCGCCGGCGCTCTACAACAACATGGATGACATTGACCGGCTGTTGAAGGCTCTGGCTTGATCATCCCTTTGTTCGGCGCAAGCGCCCGCCGGCCTGTGCAGCGCCGCCCGAAGTCTCTCGCCCGATGCGCCTACGAGCGAGTTCTGCATCGCGCTCAGATCGAACACGACAGCCGGGTTTCGAATAGTCGCACCATCGAGTAGCCGGATTACTCCCAGTCGAGACGGGCAAGATCATCCGAGGCCGCAATACCTCCCAATTTGGACCAGAATCGTTTGCTTTTCGTCCCGGCGACGGCGTGCTTGGCGCGATTCCGGGGCGCTACTATAAGAGGGAATGTGCGTTCTTGCATACACTAACAAGGCGCCGTGGTCGAACCAGTGAATCAGGCTGAATGGGGGGCATAGAATGAGACGCAGAAGTTTTCTCGAAAGAACCGCTGCTGTGGCGATGCTCAGCGCCGGTGCGACCGGTGCGAGTGGACAGAAGGAGACGCCTCGGGCCACGAAGCGCCGGCCCAGGATCATGTTCTATCACGATAGCCGCCATCCGTTCGTCTACATGTACGAACCGCCGATGCTGAAGGAGGAATTCGAGTCGGCCGTGGATGAGCTGGCGGGCACTCCGGTCGAAGCCATCATGTTCGGCCTGGGGGACGGGCGGACCGTGCTTCACGACACCAAGGTCGGCGAATTGTGGGGGCATCGCCTCAAGAAGTGGGACATGCCGATCTTCCGGCGCGCGCACCAGAACGCTCGGATGGCGATCGACGCAGGGCACGATCCGCTGCGTGTTGTCTGCGACCGCGCTCACGAGAAGGGCATGCTGCTCTATCCGACGTTGATCATGCAACTGGGAACCGGCGACGCGGCCAGTGGGCGCACCTCGAATTTCCGGCTCCAGAATCGCCACCTTGAGATTGGTGCGCGCGGTGGCCTCGATCCCTCATTCCCGAAAGGCGCGCTGACCCTGCTCGACTACAAACACCCGGAGGTACGCCGCGAACGATTCGCGTTGATCAACGAGACACTGCAACGCTATCCCGTGGACGGCTTCGAACTGCAGCTCAACTATGGAAGCTGGTACTTCCGCCCGGACGAGTTGGACGAGGGCCGTCAGATCATGACGGAGTGGATTGCCGAGATCCATCGAGCCGTGATTGCCAGTGGCGCCGGCAGGGAGTTGGTTGTCCGCGTACCGGGGAGCTTGGAGGGCTGCTGGTCTGCGGGACTGGATGTACGTGAGTGGATGCGGCGGAAGATCGTTGATGTCGTGGTTCCGCAAATCTTCGGCGGGCCGGAACTCATCGACATGACGTTCGATGTCCGCACGTTTGTGGAAGCGGCCAAGGGAACCGGCGCGCGCATCCATCCCACCCTGCAAAGCGACGCCGATTCGGATCGTATCGGGCCGGCGCCGATCGAGATGATCCGTGCGGCGGCGTGCAACTATTGGGCGCAGGGAATTGACGGGCTTTACCTGGCACACTGGTTTGTCCGGTGGCCGTATCAGGCGCCGTTCTACGAAATCCTGCGTGAGTTACCCCATGCCGATATCATGGCGCCCAAGGACAAGTTCTACTCTTTGCCGACGGCATCCTACCGGTACCCGAATCCCGCCGAAGGCATCGAGCCTGGGTTGTCCGTACAACTGCCCAAGGCATTGGCGGAGGGCGGAACCGCCGCGGTGACGTTCCCTGTGACCGACGATCTGAACCGGTGGGCGAAGGCAGGCCGCGTTCACGAGGTGCTGCTCCGGGTTCGACTGACCAGCACCACGGAACTGGACCGCTACGAATTCCGCTTCAACGGCAACGTGCTGCCGCCCGAGGGCCATCGCCGCATCAATGAGACGTATAAGATGACGGCCCCGCGATATCGCGTGACCGGTTATTGGTACATCTGGCGTCTTGATTTGGCGCACTGGCCGAAGATGGGCAGCAACAAGTTCGAAGCGACACTTACCAAGCGTGACCCGGATCTCACCACCGGGATCACGCTGCGCGACGTAGAGCTGGAAATCAAGTACAAGATGGGTAAGAATTTTCACCGCGGCCAGGATCCGGATCTCGGCCCGGCGCAAGGGAGTTCGCCCGATTAATTCGAAAGGAACTGACCTCATGAAGAGACGGAGTTTTTTCACCGGAGCCGCCTTGCTGCCTGGCGCCGCCGCGCAGGCGCAATCAAGGGTAGCGCCAAAGAAGAAGTATCGCGCCGGCGTCATTGGACTCGGCTGGACGGGGCTGCTCTACGATCTTGCCCAGCGGACGGATGAGAAGTTCAATGTAGACGACATCAACCGCCCCACGCCCCCACTCGATATGCAGCGGCGCGTGCACTTTCACAACCATCCCGGCGAGGAAGGACTGCCACAGTCGTATTCGGTGGCGCTTGACGCCCGGCCCGACGTGGAACTCGTGGCCGGCGCCGAGCGCGACCCGAAACGGCTCGCGGCGTTCGGTGAGCGATTCGGGCTGAAGGCGCTCTATACCGACGCGATCGAGATGATGCGGAAGGAGCGGCTCGACATCGTCGCCGTGTGCACGAACACGAAGGGCCGTTCGTTCCTCACAGTGAAGGCTGCCGAACTGGGGGCCAAGGGCATCGTGGCCGAAAAGCCGATGTGTCACACGCTCGCCGAAGCCGACGCGATGGTGAAGGCGTGCGCCGACCGGAAGGTCCCGCTGAGCGCCGGCGCGATCTCTACGACGCATCCGTCGTTTGGCCGGGCCAAGCAGTTGGTTCGCGACGGTGTGATCGGAGAACTGATATCGATCGAGTCCGGAGTGCAGGGATCGCAACATCAGAACTGGGCCTACTTCGTCGACGGAAAGATTGCGTGGGTCTCCGGCGCCGGCGGCCAAGGCATGGCCGTCACGTCTGAGGGACTGGCGATTCACTTCCGGCGTGGCGCGCCCGGCGTGCGGCTGAGCGGCTCCAAAGGAGAGATCATATTTGATCGCCCAACGTGGAAGCTCAACGTGCAACTCGACACGCCCGCCGGGCGGCAGAGCGTGGTCTCGCCATGGCCCGATCCGCAGTTCGTGGAGCCCTATCATTCGGTCTACACGATCGACGACGTGGTGGCTTGTATGGACGGGCGCATGGACGAGCCGAAGAACTCCGGCCGGCGCGTCGCCATGGCAATTGAAGTGGAGATCGCGCTGAGGGAGTCGTCACAGCGTGGCGGCGACAAGGTGAACTTGCCGTTGGCGGACCGCTCGCTGGGCCTCACCTACGATTGGTTCCGGTAGTAGGCTGTCCAACCAAGCTGGGCCCGCCGGCTGTTGCGTCCCGTAAGATCCGGTAAGGAAAACCATGAAACGAAGAGGCTTTTTTGGCACTGTCTCCAGTGCGTTTGTATCCGCGAGTGCAGTAGGACATGCAGCGCCTCAGCAATCCGGGCAGGAGCGGCGGGCAAATAAGAAGAGGCGGATTCTCTGCAACGATGACAGCAACATCATGTCCTCCGATCCGCCGCCTACCATAGAGAGTATTCGCAAGGTGGTAAGAAGCTACAGGGGAACCCCGGTGGATGCCCTGTTCTGGTGCGGCGGAGATCGCGAGGTGTTCACGTACGACACCAAAGTGGGTGAGGTCTTTGGCCAAAGGCACACGGTTTTCAGTAATGCCGGCGATCGGCGGACCCATCGGAACATCAAGACTTGGATCGAATCGGGCAAATGTATCTTGGCGTCGATGGCCGAGGTGTGTCACCAAGAGGGTCTGGATTTCTTCGTCTCGGTTCGGATGAACACCCATTACGAAGTCGATCCCGCTTCGCCGAGCGAGAGCGGCCTCCGTCTCAATCATCCGGAATGGCTCATCGGATCCCCGCCGGGTTACTCGAAGGGAAGCAAGGAGCATTCGATCCGGATGGGATTGAACTATGCGCGTCCTGAAGTGCGCAAGCACATGGCCGCCATTGTTATTGAGTTATTCGAACGCTTTGACGTGAATGGAGTGGAGCTGGATTTCATGCGCCACCCGGTGTTCTTCAAGTTCCACGAGGCGTATGCCAACCATCACCTGATGACGGGGATGCTCCGGTATATCCGGCGCCGGATGCATGAAGTGAGCCGGGCCAGGGGGAAAAAATTCGAGTTGGCGGTCCGGGTTCCGGCCAGCTTTTCGGCGGCTTTGGGAGTGGGCCTCGACGTCAGGACGTGGGTTCGGGAGGCTCTGGTGGACATCCTGATCGCGGGCGGGGGCTTTGTTCCTTTCGACATGCCGTTTCGGGAATTCGTTGAGGCGGTGAAGGGGACGCCGTGCCAGCTCTATGGGTGCCTCGAAGCGGCGCGCACGCGGGAGGAGGAGTTGGTCCGGGCCATCGCCATGAAGTACTGGACGGAGGGCGCGGACGGGCTCTACCTGTTCAACTTCTTCTCTCGCGGGGCGGAATGGAAAGAGGCCCCACTTTTCCGGGAAGCGGGCGACCCGCGCGTGCTCGCGGGTTTGGACAAGCGTTACCAGCTCGACCGGAAGAACTATTCTCCGGGGGTTTCCAGCCACCTGGGATCGGTTTTCGATACTGCCATTCCCTCAGCTCAATTGCCCGCGCAGTTGTATGAGGATTTCGAGGGAGCAGGCGCGACCCTGACGTTTTCTATCGCTGACGATCTCGCCTTGGCGAACTCCCAGGGCAAGCTGAAAGAGACAAGGTTACAGCTCGGCTTTGACGAAAACCACTCCTCTGAGGACAAGCTGGAGGTCAAGTTGAACGGGCAGACCCTCGTCTCGGACGGGCCCGTTCGCGCTGGGACCCTGGAGTACGATGCACCGATCCCTTCGCTCCGGCAGGGAGCAAACCAAATTCAGGTCCGGGTAACCAGACGCACTCGGGGACTGACCTCGCCTCTCGTTCTGCAGAGAGTAGAGGTTGCGGTCAGATACAAGTAGAGCAGTTCCCAAATACCTACCGGGCTTCACACCAAGCCGAGGCCCGCAGGTTGGAGTCAGTCCCGCGAGCCTCGCCTTCAAGTATGTCTCTGGTCTTCTAGAACCGCAGCGATGCCTGGAAGTAGACCTTTCGGGCGCCATTGCCTTCCTGCGTGCGGCGTACCCAATTCGTTGCCAGCGCCAGCGAGTTGATCGCGGGCCGTAACGCGAGGCTTCCATTAGCCTGCCGCGCGAACGCGCCGATGTTGCCGTTTGGCGCGCCCCAGTAGTCGCCGTTGTTGAGAGCGTTGTAGAACGATGCGCCGACACGGAGCATGGCCCTCTCAAAGATCCTGAATTCCTTGAAGGGCGCGCCATTGAGGATCCACATGTTCGGACCCACAAGGAGGTTTATCGGTGCATTACCGAGCGTGCCTGGCACCGGGGCGGCGAAGCAGGCACTGTTGACAAAGGGCTGATTCGCAATCATACGGCTGGGCTTGGTATAGAGATCGCAACCCGGCACCAGGTCTGGCCGCCCCCCGAACTGATTGAGGTTCGCCGAATCGTAGCCGGTGTAAGTCGGCGTGGAGAAGTTACCCGTGTGCCAGTTGAAGTTGGTAGTCATAGACCAGCCTCCGACGATTGCGTTCAGGATCTTTCCACCCGTTCCCGAGCCGGTTGCCAGGAACCTTTTGCCCCGGCCGAACGGGAGTTCGTAGTAGAGGTTGATCAACAGGTCCTGCGTCGGCCACCATGCGTCGATCTGCGAGTCGCGGGCGCGATCGTACGCGTAGTCGACTCCTGAGCCGATGCCGTCTGGAGCGCCCGCGGCCGCCGGTCCGTCACGCCGTCCGCGTTGAATCGTATGGGAAATGTCCATGTGGATTCCATTCTTGAAGGCGTGCGTCAGGCTCATCAAGAAGGAGTTGTACCGGCTATTGACGCCGTTCTCAATCGACGTGATGTTCTGGAAAGCGGGGAACGGCCGGCGAGCCTGGTTGAAGGGCTGCGCACTGGCGAGCGGCGTGTTCAGATTGTAGCTGAACATCTGCTGCACAGACCGGTTGGCGTTATAGGTGGCGCGCGCCACCCACCCGGGCAGGACCGACTTCTCCACCGTGAGGTTCCAGGTCATGATGTATTCCGGGCGAAGGTCGCGGCTCACGCTGTTTCCGGTAGCGACGCCGCGGGCCACCCCGGCAGCCGCGCCGAACGCGTTGGGTAGAGTGAAACGGGGCCCCGATGGATCCTGGACGTTCTGAATCTCTTCGGTGAGCGCGAACGGCCCTTCGGTCTGGAGACCGTGGAAGCGGAGGATCGAGTTATAAACGCCGAAACCGCCGCGAATGGTCAGGTCGGAAGACGTCTTCGGCCGGTATGCGACCCCGAGCCGCGGCAGCAATCGCTGGTTGGGGCTGCGGAGATTTTCTGAGAATCCCAGACGGCTTCCCACCACCACCGGTATCGAGTTGACCGGCCACAAGCGGGATATCTTACCGACAGCGGACTGATCGGGGACGACGACCTGTCCCGATGCCGGATCGAAGTTGAAGAAAAGACCGTTCGTCTCGCGAGGCACGGAGTAGCGGTCCCACCGCAGCCCGAGCGACAGCGTCAGGCTTGGCTTGACGCGCCAATCGTCCTGAATGTAGCCGCCGAGTTCGGTAACCGCCTCGTTGATGGTGGGGCGGGTTTCGGCGCGCTGCGAGATATTGGGAGTGCCGATGAGGAAGTCCGCGAACGGAACGCCGGTGAACCGGCCATTGAAGGTGAACCGGCCAAACGACTCCGACAGGTTCGACAAGCGCTCCTGCCGGTGGTCGATCAGCAGGAAGCCGCCTTTGATTGTGTGGCGGCCTGTGTTGTAGGAGAGGTTCTCATAGACTTGAAAGCGGACCTCGTCGCGGCCCCCTTGTTGGGTGTTGTGATCAAGGAAAATGCCCAGTCCGTCAGAGACCATGAACTTCGGAGCGCCAGACAGTCTGTTGTCGGTAATGCCCTCAAGCCCCCACCGCTTGACGATCTCGCCGCCAGACAGGGGAGTTCGATCGCGGAACGAGCGCGCCGTGAACTGGTGGTCCCCGACCCGTGCGTCCGCCACACGCAGTTGGTTCACGATTCGCGGCGTCACCACCCAGGTGTGGCCAATGTTGATCCTCTGCTCCGTCGACTGCGTTCCGCGGCTCCAGCCCGGCGCTCCGAGGCCATCCTTGAAGAACTTGCGAAGGCCCTTGTTAAAGGATCCCGACACTACGTGCTTGGTTCCGAAGTTCTGGTCGATCTTGACAACCGAACTGTAGGATTCCCGTTCGTCTTTGAAGCGGTACTGGGCATTCTGGAAAACCGAGTCCGGGTCGCCGACGTACTGGCGCGGGCCGAAGCCGCCGATGTTGTCCACAACCGTGTCCTGAATGACCCTTCGGGCGACGGAGCTGATCCGGTTCACCGGCACGATGTTTCCGGGAAACGGCGCCCCCGCCCACGGATCGGTCACCGGGATCAGGTTGCCGCTGCGGTCGCGGAAGCGCGAAAAGTCCCCCCCCAGCATTCGTTCGGACGGAATGCTGACGACGTAGCCGCCCGCATTCACCAGCGGCGGCACCATGTAGTAGTTGAACAGGAAGAACGTCTTGTTGCGGCCGTCATAGAGCTTTGGAATGTATGCAGGACCGCTCAGCCCCCACTCGTGCCGCCACTGGTTGAGCCCCGCGGGGCGCACGTTCTGTACCGCCGGAGTATTCACCGCGTTGGTGCGAGGGTTGACAAAGTTCGGAGAGTATTCGCCATGAAGCTGGTTGGTCCCGGTCCGGAAGATGACGTTCGCGGTCACCGGACG
>VFZO01000102.1 GCA_016871155.1 Acidobacteriota bacterium
TGAACGAATCGCTCCGCGCGTTGCGCCGCATGGTGCGCAACCACCGTTTCCCCCGTTTCGTGCGGTCCATCGAGCTGTTCACCAATGAACAGGATGTGCAGATCAACATCATGGAGACGCTCGGCGGTCAGCACGTCGCCAAGGCGTTCTTTGAATGGTGCGAGCGGGAGATCCCCGGCGCCGCCACCGGGCCCATCGACTACCGCGCGAACGGAGAGCTCTTCCGCGTGCACTATCGTTCGTTTTTTCAGGTCAACCGTTTCTTGGTTGGCAAGCTGACGGCCGCGGCAATAGGCGACGCCGAAGGCGAGTCGGCACTGGATCTCTACGCGGGCGTTGGCCTATTCACTCTCCCGCTATCGGACCGTTTCCGCCGCGTCGATGCCGTGGAGTCTGTCCGTTCTTCGGTCGAGGATCTGGAAGTCAACGCGCGCCGGGCGCGCAAGCCGGTGATCCACCATCGCTCCAGCGTCGATCTCTTCCTGGAGACCCTTACATCGCCGCCCGATTTCGTTTTGGCCGATCCGCCCCGCGCCGGCCTGGGCCCGGCTGTCGTCAAGGAACTCGCACGCCTGAAGGCGCCGCGCGTCGCCATTGTGTCCTGCGACCCCGCCACGCTCGCCCGCGATCTCCGCGGCCTCCTCGACGCGGGCTATCGCATCGATACCATGACCATGGTCGACCTCTTCCCGCACACCTTTCATCTGGAAACCGTCACGCACCTGCGCCTGGCTTAGAACTCGACGCGCAGCCCCATCCGCAACCCGCGCGGCCCGGTTGAATCCAACGGCGTCACATCGCCGCCCGTGCTTGTCAAGACGCCCACGCCCGCCAACTGCGTGATGTTCACGCCAGGGTTCGCATAGTTGGGAGTATTGAAAACATTGGTTCCCGTGAACTCCCAGCGCACCCGCAGTTTCTCGCCCCACTGGAAGTGCTTGGCGATGCCGGCGTTGACGATCTGTGCGTTCGGCCCTTTAATCACACCCTTTGCGGCGTCGCCGAAGAACCCGGGCGCTGGCGGCCTGAAGGCCAAAGTGTCGAAGAATCGCCCAGTCGATTGCTGGTCCTTCGGAATGTTCGCGTCGCGCAGATGGTTCGGCCGTATTGTCACTTGCGCTGGTGTGCGGGAGTTCGTGAATGCGGTACCCGTCGGATCGGGCCCGGTCCACAGCGGCGTCAGGAACTGTCCCGAGTAGGTGCTCACGATCGTCGACCACTCCCACCCGCCCAGAAACAGATTCGCCATCTTGCTTGCGTTCCCCAGAAACCTCTTGCCCCGCCCGAACGGCAAATCGTAGATCATGTTCCCGGTCACGCGATGCGTCGGAATGTCCAGCCAAACCGCCTTCTCGCGCCGCCGGTCGTAGGCATTCTCGGACGATTGGCCGCGCTCCAGGTCGCCGATATCGCGCGCCCAAACCCACGACACCTGATAGCCCAGCCCGGAGTCCCAGCGCCGCTCGGCCTCCAGCGTCATCGAGTGGTACTGGTGGCCGGCTCCATTGCTCAGGTAACTGATTGCGGGATAGCGCGGAAAGGCGCGGGGCTTGTCGATGAACGGCCGGTTGTCGGCCACCGGTTGGTTGATGTCATACGCCCACTCGCCTTGCCGCGTGTTCGTGCCGATATACGACGCGCGGAAGCCGGTCTTCCATCGCTGATGTTCCAGCGTCACGTTGTACTGCATCGAGAACGGAATGCGCAGGTCGCGCCGCGCGGCCGTTGGCAGGTTGATCGTCGTTGGCCCCGCCACGCTGGGCGGGAAAATGCGGGGCAGCACCACGTCCGGAATCGGCGTCGCATTCGTATGTGTCGGTTCGTTGATCACGAATGGCGTTCCGCCCGCCACCGGCGCTCTCGACACCACGTCGTAAAAGATGCCGTAACCCGCGCGGAAGACCGTTGACGCGCCGAACGGCCGCCAAGCCACGCCGATGCGCGGCGCCCAATTGTTCATGTCGGTTGAGTACAGCATCCCGCCGTCGAACCCGGCCGCGCCAGCCTCCACAATGTCCACGTACCCGCGCGGCATTAACGGGCTGATCAAATTCGAAGAGCCGTCGGCAATGACAATTCGGCCCGACGTCACATCGAACAGGGACTGTCTCTTTGTCATTTCTCTCCACGAGGGATGGATTTCGTACCGCATTCCGATGTTGAGTGTCAGGTCCTTGCGGATCTTGTACTCGTCGGTTATGAAGAAGTCCCAGGTCCAGTGCGACAAGTCGATCAGCAGCGCAGGCGCGGCCCGCTGCGCCGATGTCGGTGTGCCGAGCAGGAAATCCGCGTACGGGTGCCCGGTGTACCGGTTCGAGAAATTCAGGTTGCCAAAGAGCGCCGCGGGCATGTTCTGGTCCTTATACTGGGTGCGCCCAAGGATCGCTCCGAACTTCACGTTGTGCTTGCCGTGAAACCACGACGTCTGCTGCTGAATCTGTTGCGCGAAATTCAGGAACCCTGGATGCCGCCATGGCGTTTGGGACGTACCGGTCAATGCCAGGCCCGTGAAGTTGAACTGCGGCAGTCCGTTGATGTCCGGAACGTTCGGAGCCAGGCCTGTTAAACCGAGGTCCCTCACAACTTCCAGGCCCATCAGCGGGCCGTGCCGCGGGTTGTCGTTCCAGGCGAAACCCCACCTGGCTTCGTTCACAAGCGACGATGTGATCGTCTTCGTGTAGGAAAGATTGATGCCGCGCGTGTCGCGCGTCTGCCACCGTTGGCCCACGGCCGGCAGCGCCGAATCGTAGTCGCGCGAATGGGACCGGTTCCACGTGTACCGCCCGAACACGAAGTTCTTGTCGTTGAACCGGTGGTCGCCTCGCACCGTCCAGTAGGTATTCGGGTCGAACGCGCGCGGAAGTTGCGTGCGGAAGTTCTGCGCCGCGAGTACGTCGGGATTGCCGAAGTTCGGCAGCGGATAGAACCGTTCCTGGAATCGGCGCGAAACGGAATTGATGCGCGACGCCGGCACCACCGAGCCTGGAAATGGAGTGTTCGAATTGAATGGATCGCGAACCGCGCCGTCCCGCGAAAAGTCGCCTGCCCGCCATCGCGCCAGGGGCACGGTGGGATTTAGATTCGACAGGATCTGGCTGCCCTGCGTCGACTCGAACGAGTGAAAAAAGAACGTTCGATTGTGCCCGTCGTAGAGCTTCGGAAGAACAACGGGACCGCCCGCGGAGTACCCTGGGTTGTGCCGCACGCCCGTTCCTCGCTGCGCGGCGAACGGATTGCGCGCGCGGAACCAGGGCGAAGAGTAGTAGTCGAATCCAGAGCCGTGTAACTGATTGGACCCGCCCTTCGATACGATCGTCACCTGCCCAATGCCGCCGAACTCCGCCGTGTTGTTCGCCATGTCCACGCGAACCTCCTCGAAACTCTCGATCTGCGAGACCAGCGGCGAAATCTGCGTGCCGTCGAACTGATTGCTAAGTGTGATGCCGTCGATCGACGCATCGCTCTGATTTGCGCGGGACCCGGCGAATCGCCGCGTGGAACTGCCCGCGCCCGCCTGCACAACGCCCGGCGAAAGCCCTACGAAGTTCCACAGCGACCGCGTGTTCATCGGCAGCGCCTTGAGTTGATTGGCGTCCTTGGAATCGGAGATGCGCGCGGTCTCCGTCTCAATCAGCGTTGCGCCTGCGGAGACTTCGATCTTCGTCTCCACCGCGCCCACTTCCAGCCGTGCGTCGATGCGCCGCACATCCATGCTCACCAGCCGGATATCCTTCACCAGAAATTGCTTGAACCCGGTGGCCTGCACGGTCACCGTGTATTCGCCTTCCAGCAACTGCGCCAGTGAGTAGTTGCCGCCCGCGTTCGATTGCGCGTTGTAGCGGTAGTTCGAGTCCTTGTGCGTGGCCGAGACCGACGCGCCGGCGATGGCTGCGCCCGTGGAGTCGGTGACGTTTCCCGTGATGGTGGCGAATGTCGTTTGGGCGTGGCCCAGGCACGCCGTACCGATCAACAAGAGTGCGAGACGCATACGTGCAGTCAGTATACGCCCGGAAAACTTCCTATTGGACGTTCACCTGCGCGCGATTCGACACTGCGCCGTCCGCCGTCACAATCACGTCCGTCACGCCGCGTCCAGCCGCGGCGCGGGGAATCACGATGTTGATTTGATCCAGCCCCGGCGTTGCCGGATGTGCGCCCGCGAACAGCACCTCGGCGGTGAGCCCTCCCACTGTCGCCGTAACGCGCGCTGCGTTGCGCACGCCCGTCGCGAATAGGGAGAGCACCAGGACGTCCGTGTTGGCGGGCACCGCCATCGGAGCGGCCACGCACACGCTGGATTCGCACCGGAACACGGGGATGTCCGTGACGGTGCCGCTTGTCGAGTAGACGGCGGCCAGAGCCGCGGGGATCCCATCCACACGGCCGTCGATCATGAAGATTCCCGGCGCCACGCGCGCCACCGTCACATCGCCCGACGCGATATCGGCGCCATCCAGGAACAGCCGCACCATTCGCGTTCCCGTGGGTGTCTCCGGCGGAACGTACACGTTCACCTGCCCGTCGCCCGCGAAGACGATGCCTGCCGCCGTCGCGCCCTGCTCGCTTCGAAACTCTGCCGAGACCCGGCCCAGAATCAGCGGCCACGGCACGGCGCTCGCTTGTGCAGCCGGAATTGTCAGGCCCGGAACGCTCAACACGGCCAGCGAGCCCGGCGCAACCGGCGCCCGGAAATTCGGAGCCGACACCACTGTCAACGGGCCGCGCACCACCAGGTCTATCTCCTCCGATGCCGACGCCACATAACCGTCGCCCTGGAACTGCAAGCGCGCCCGCACCCGCCCCAGCGGCAATCCGGGCGGTATGAACATCTGCGCCACTCCGCCGGTCACTAGACCCTGGGCGATGATAGCGCCATTCAGCAGGAGCTGCGCGTTTCCATCCACGGCCGGGCCGAACGGACTCGACACGAGTGCGTTCACTCGCAGCCCGTTCGCGCGCGAAATCTCGTTGCCCGCCACCGAGAAACGAACCGTCGAGGGCGACGGTTGCACAGTCACGCGGATCGTCGTCGATGTGGCAGGCGCGAACCCCGGCGTTCCCGGAAACACCAGCGTTAGATCGTGCGTACCAACCGGCAGCAGCGCGTCGATTCGCGCAGTCGCCAACTCACTCTGACCTGTACCGGAGACCGTTGCCGCCACTTCCTGCACCAACTGGTCGCCGCGGAGCAACCGGAACCGTGGCGCGCCGATTGGGAAGATCGGCGGAATAAACGTATTTGAAAACAGCCGGGCCGTCACCGTGGTTCGCTGGCCGAATACCGAACTCAGCGGAGTCGCGTCGAACTGCAATCGCGTCGAAGCGGGTTGGCCGATGAACAGCGTCACGTTGGGGCCGGACGCGGATGCGAAGTCGAGCTGGCCGTCGCCGTTGAAATCTACAACCGCGGTCCGTATGGAACTCGGAATGCCGAAGCCCGGCAGCGGTGGCGGAATCAGAACGCCGGTCGAAGAAAACTGTGCGACCGTAATGCCGGCCGTCGTCGAAGCAAGCAGTTCCGGCTGCCGGTCGCCGTTGAAGTCCACGAGTTGGACGAACGTTGGCGCCGCCAGTGCGGGAACCACGGCCGGATTTTGGAGGAACGGTGCTGCGCCGCCCGCCGCTAGCAGCACGGCATAGGAGTTGCCGGCCGGATCGGCTGCCACCACGTCGGCGATCCCGTCCCTGTTCACGTCGCCTGCTGTCAGGTCCGTGATACTGGGGCTTACCGGTATCACCTGGTCCACACGCAGCGCCACACCCTGCCCGCTGGCCAGAACGCGCAACTCGCCGGCCCGGTTGTGGACCACCAAATCCGCAATGCGGTCGCCGTTCAACTCCGTCGTGATCATTGGACCCGGCGTCGGCACAATCGCCGCCGGCCCGGCGTTGAAGAACTGGTCGCCGCGATTGAACCACACCGCCACCTGGCTGTTCGTCGGCAGGCTCAGTACCGCGTCCATTCGACCGTCGCCGTTGAAGTCGCCGGCCGCTAAACGTGTCGCATTGTCGTTGACCGGCGTGCAATTAGGCACCTGTAGTCCGCCCAGCCCGTTGCCGCCGAACAGGCAGAGGTTCATGCGCGTCGAGCCAAAGGTCGTCGATTGCAGCAGCACCAGGATATCCGGCGATGTGTCGCCGGTGAAGTCGGCTACCGCCATATCCAGCACTAAACCGATGACCGGCTGCTCCGTCACTGTGCTCGCAATGCCGATGCGCGTACCGGTGGCGATCGAGAGCGTCGCGGTTCCGGCCTGCGCGCCCGCGTTCAGCGATATCAAATCGCCCACGCCGTCGCGGTTCATGTCGGCGCCCGCGATCCGGACCGGAGTCAATCCTTGATTGGAGAGTCCAATAGGAATCGGGCCCTGAAAGGTCGAAGCGGACACGGCGGCCGCGGCCGTGAGCCAGAGAAGCGGCGTTCTCATAGATGATCTATTCTCGCAGGAATCCGTGATACAGGCCCATATAATAGGGCAGCAGGAACGAGGCGCCGTTGGCCAGCGCCAGTCCCGAGCCTCCTTGATTCAACTGCCACGGATCGTGGTTCCAGTGATTCACGAAGCGTTCATCGATTGGCAGCACGCGGCCGTCGCGCCGGTGGCCGCGCGTCGATGCTCCAAATTTCACCACGTCTTTCCGGTGGTCGTTCGTCAGCCGCCAATCGAAGCGGTCCAGCGGATAGCGCCGCAGCGTGTCGAGCGACTCCTCCAACCAACCGTCTTCCGGAGTCAGATCCAATGTGCGGTGCGTACCAACGAACTTTTCGCCGCGCAGTACGGCCGCCGCGATGAAGTTGAACAGCGGATTCAGCTCCGGCCGTTCGATCTCCCACCGGCGCTTCAGCGCCAGGCCATAAATCATCCGCAACTTTGGATCGGTTTCGTAGCGCAGCAGGTTATAGAGCAGCATGAACGCCATCTCGTCGTCGCTCTGGTTGCCCGCTCCCGCACCGCCGTGAATCTTCGCCATCATCGCGTTGATGTGGTAGCCGTGCCGGTCTCTCAACTCCGCCGCCGCCCGCGCATACTTGGGGTCGCCCGTGATGTGCCCGGCTGTTTTCAAGAAGGAAAGGATGCTGAACGAATTCAATGCGCGGTCGTCGGCCCACAGCGGGTTCTGGTTCAACTCCTCCGGGTTGAATACGCCCCAGCGTGTGACCTTCCCGTCGTGGTCCACCATCCGGTAGCCGTTGTCGATCAGATGATCGGTCATCGCCGCTACGTGATCGCGAACGCGCTTCTCTTCGGCGGCGTCGCCTCTGGCGACGAGATCGTAGTAGAGCCCGTACAGAAAGTAGTGGCCGTCGAGTTCGTCCGAACTTGTGTCTGCCTTCCAATACCACTTGCCGTCGGCCGATAGCGGCCACCGTGGATCCATCACCTTCCACAGGCTGTCGCGAGTCGTCTGAAACTTCCTGTCTAGCTCCGGCGTATAGGCGCTACTGTTTGGATTCGGTCCGCCCGCTGGTAACACCGTCCGCGCAACGAATCCGGCCGGCGCCTTGCCTGCCGTTACCGTTCGCAGGAACACCATGGCGTCGAACGCCTTCTTGGCCCGCGCTTTTGCCTTCGGGTCTCTCGTCGCCGCCCAGGCGTAGCACTCGCCCGCGCCGTACATCGATGTCCACAATCCGTCGTTGTCGCTGTCGTGCTGGCGCCACTTCGACGCATCGCCGGGTGCTTCCACGTGGACTTCCAGCACGTACTCGTGCTCTGTGCGCCGGTGCCGCTTGTCGATCTCGCCCTCAAAGAACCCAGCCTTTTCCCGAAACGTCATCGGACGCGTCCCGATCCGGCCAATGCCCTTTGCTGTAGCAAACCACGCCGCGCCGGACGCATCCACCGCCACGCCGCGCAGGCCGTCGTCAGGAAGCCAGCGTTGTCCCTGCCGGTACTCCCACGTCTTGCCGTCGAAGTGAATCGCTCCTTTGGTCGTTGCCAGCCATACGCTGCCGTCCGGAGCCGCCGCGATCCCGGTGAATGTGTCCCATGGCAATCCGTCGGAGGTGTCGAACAATCTCCAGGCGCCGTCTTTCGCGCGAACCCCCACGCCCTGCGGACTCGCGAACCATACGCGCCCGTCGCCGCCCTGCGCCACATGCGCCTGTACCGGCGCCCAACTCCGGTTGCCATCGCGCGGAAACACCCTTCGTCCGTCCAGGAACAGTCCATCGTCCCGGTAACTGGAGCGAGGCGCCCGCTCCGTTCCGCTCACCCAGCCATTGCCATCGAACCGCAGGGTCCGGCCTCCTGCCAGGGCATGCGGCGCGCCATCACGGCCGATCCAAACAGCCGATGTGTCCCCCGCCTCCGTGTACTTCGTCGCCGCCTGCTGCAAAAACGGCTCGGCGCTTAAGGCCAAAACAAATAGCGGTAATCTCGTCATCCGGGTTCCTATTCAGACGCCGTGCACTTGGCGCGTGCCATGCGCGGCTTCGTCTCCGTTACGAACGCTTCCTTGTCCACAAGCGCCTTCCACTGGTGGTGGGCCTTGGCCCGGTACTCGCACTCCCGGCCGTCGCCAAGCCGTGCGCCGGTTTCCCACAGCAGCGCCGCGCTCTGTACGTAGCTGTAGCCGGTCTTTGCAATGTCGACCTCTTCAGCGATCGCCGACCCTTCCGCGAACACCCGCCGCGCCTCTTCCCGCTTGCCCGCAAGCAATAGCAGTTCGATCCACTTCCGGTAGTCGCGCAGCATCAGGTACTTCACGCCCGGTTGTTTTGGCAGGCGGCGGGCGCGCTCCTTGCGCAGTTCCATCGCTTGCGCGATCAGCGGCCAGGCCTCCGCCCAGCGGCCCGCGTGGCCCGCGCTGATTGCCTGCCGCATGAGGGCGGCGCCGAAGTTGTGTTGCGTGCCGTACGCCCGCGGGGCTTTTTGAAAGGCGCGTTCGCTGAACTGGCGCGCCTGTACCGAGAGCCGGTACGACTCGTTTGGGTCTCGTGCGCGCAGCAGGTCCGATAGGCGGCTCAGCGGCGACGCCGAGTCGATCACCGCCAGCGCGTTCTCTGGGTCCTTGCTGAGCAAATCCTCGGTGATCGACTTGGCCTCCCGGCACAGCGCAATGGCCTCCTCGTCGCGATGCAGCGAGAATCCGTCGACGTCGAAGAGCAGGTCCGCCTTAAACAAAATATCGCGCAGATAGGCGCGCTTCATCGTTACGCTGCCCGGATCGCGCGCCAGATCCTTGGCGCGCGCCGCGATGGCTAGGTCGATCATCTCCAAGGACTCCTGCATCGCGCCCTGATTCGAGAGCGGATTGGCCAACGCCTCGGCCGCGCCCGCGATCGCGACGTCCGCCGCGGCGGAGGGAAAACTTCTGCGCCGGTCCTCCAGCAACCGCATCAACTCCCGTCCCGTCTCAATCGCTCTCGGAGTGCGGGAGGAGCCGGCCAAATCGACCGCCTGCAGGCGCAACAATTCCGCCAAGGCCGCGTAGCCGGTTTCGCGCTCCGGATAACGTGCGGCGTACTTGCGTGCCAACGGGATAGCGCGCTCAATCTGCGCGTCCTCGCTTTCGAGCGAGAAGAGTTTGCCGAGCGCGACCGCCATTGCCAACTCCTGCTCCGGTCCGTCGCCCAGCAGCCGCTCCCGAATCTCAACCGCGCGCCTGTAGCTCCGGCGCGCCGCGGTGTCTTTGCCCAGGTTCGGCAGCCCCGATCCGCCCTGCACATCGCCCACGCGCGAGTAGGCCGTGGCGATCTCGTCCTCCAGTGCCGGGTCGCCGGCCGAGTCTTTGGACAGCGAGTCTAAATACTCCAGAGCCGTATTGACCAGCGCTTCGCGCGCCGCCGTCGTGCCCGCGACGTCCCGGATTTTTTCGTCGAAGTCGAATAGGAACGTGTTGGCCAGTTTTCGAACCTGCTGGAAGCGCTGTTCGGCACGGCGCGTTTGGCGCAGCGTCATCGCCACGCCGGTTACGATGGAGACCGCCACCAGCGCGGCCGCGGCCACGCCGGCTCTGTGCCTGCGCACAAACTTGCCAGCCCGGTAGGTCATCGTGTCCGGACGGGCCGCTACGGGCCGGTTGCTCAGATAGTTCTCAATATCCTCGGCGAGTGCCCGAACGCTCGCGTACCGCCGCCCCGGCTCTTTCCGCATCGCCATCAGCACGATGTTGTCGATCTCGCCGTTGAGTCCCGGCGCGGCCGGTTCGACTTCGCAGATCGACTTTTCGATCTCGCTCGGCGTTCGCGTGTTGATCTTGTGCGGCCGCCGGCCGGTGAGCATTTCGTAGAGCACAGCGCCCAACTGGTACACGTCGGTGGCCGTCGTGATCTCGCCGCCGCGAATCTGCTCCGGGCTTGCGTAATCCGGCGTCAACAGGTACAGGCCGGTCTGCGTCATGCTTTGCGGTTCGCCGAGCATCTTGCCAATGCCGAAGTCGAGCAGCTTGGGCTCGCCCTCGGCTGTGACGAGAATGTTGCCCGGTTTCAGATCGCGGTGGATCACTAACTTTCGATGCGCGTAGTCCACCGCGTCGCAGACTTTCAGAAACAGCCGGAGCTTGGCCGGCAGCGCCAGCGCGCGTTCGGTGACGAACGCGTCGAGCGCCACACCATCGACGTATTCCATCGCCATGTACGGCGTACCATCGGCAAGACGGCCTCCGTCCAGCAAACGGGCGATGTTTGGGTGCTCCAGGCCGGCGAGAATCTGGCGCTCGCGCAGGAACCGGCCGGCGACTGCCGCTTGATCCCAGCCGCGCTGTACCAGCTTGACCGCCACCTGCTTCACCAACTCGCCGTCGGCCCGTTCGCCGAGGAAGACCAGCCCCATGCCGCCGCGGCCGATCTCTCGGGTCAGCTTGTACGGCCCGGCCATGGCGCCTTCAAACGAGACAGTCAGGCTCCGCGCAGCGGACTGCACGGCTCCGCCCAGCGCCGCTTCCGCATCGCCCTCGGCCGCGAGCAGCGTCTCTACTTCGCGGCGCAGTCCGGTGTCCGCGCCGCAGGCCGCGTCCAGATAGTTCGACCGTTCAGCGCCCTGTAAATCGGCAGCCGCGAGGAATATCTCCTCTATCCGTGCCCAATCCGCCACGCACATATTCTATCCTTGAAGTTCCTATGTCAAAGATGTTGGAAGAGATCCGGCAGCAGCCACAGGCGCTGGATCGCACTCTCCGCTCCGAGCTGAAGAGTATCGAAAAGCTAAAAACCAAGTTCGCCGCCAAGCGCCCTTCGTCCATCATTCTGGCCGCGCGCGGCACCTCCGATAACGCCGCGCAGTTCGGCCGGTACATTCTGGAAATCGCCACTGGCATACCAGTCTCGCTGGCCGCGCCGTCGATTTTCACGCTGTACGGCGCCCGCGTGGATTACCGGGACGCTCTCGTCGTAGCCATCTCGCAGTCGGGCGAATCCACCGATACCAACCTGGTGTTGGAACGCGGCCGCGAATGCGGTGCCATCACCATCGGCATTACCAATGAGGAAGAAAGCACGCTTGCCCGCATCGCCGATCACGTCTTTCTAGTGCGGGCCGGCAGCGAGAAGAGCGTCGCCGCGACCAAGACCTACACCGGACAGCTCCTGGCCATGTACATGCTGGCTTATGCATTAGGCGCCCCCGTATCCCTCGACGAACTCCGCGCGCTGCCCGATAGCGTGGAAGGCGCGCTGACGCTGGAGAGCGAAATCGCCGAGAAGACCGGACGGTACCGCTTCATGGAGAATGCGGTCGTTGTAGGGCGCGGCTTGAACTACGCCAACGCTTTCGAGTGGGCCCTGAAGCTGATGGAGACCAGCTATGTCGTCGCTGAGCGTTTCTCGTCGGCGGACTTCCTGCACGGCCCGATTGCCATGGTTGAACGCTCCTTTCCTGTGTTCTTGTTCGCGCCCGCCGGCGTGACCTGGCCTTCGATTCGAGAGATGATTGAGCGGGTTCACTCCCTTGGCGCCGAGACGTTGATCGTCACCGACGCCAGCAACCGCGAGGCGGCGGCGATGAAAGGAACCCGGTCGATCATCCTGCCCGCCAAACTGCATCGCAAGGACGCCGTGCCGGAAGAGTTGTACACGCCGCTGCCCTACATCGTGCCCGCGCAGATCTTCGCCGCGTGCCTGGCGGCGGAGAAGGGTTTGAATCCCGATCAGCCGCGCGCGCTTTCGAAGGTTACGCAGACACTCTAGTCCGCTCCACCCACTCGAGGAACCGCCACAACTCGCGGCGATGCCGCCAGACGAAAGTCCAGAACTCGCGGAAGCCGATCGTCTCGGCGTGGAGACCCCAATAGGTCTCCATCCGCCACTTCAGGTACGGGCTGCGCCAAGGCGTTAGCCAGTATCCGCGCACCGCGTTCCAGAGATAGCCGGCCACTATTTTGCACCGGGCGTGGCGTAGTACCCGCTGCGCGTTCGAACCAGGAGTCCACCGGGCTTCTTGACGGTTACCCTGAGCTGCCGGTAGGCGCCGTCGTCGGGCTTGGTGGGCGCGTAGGCGAGGATGTACTGGCTGCGAATCTCCTTCGCAATCTGCAGCGCTACGGCGCCGACATCGTCGACATCCTTGGGGAAGTGCGCGATGCCGCCCGACTGTTTGGTCAATGCGTCCATGGCGCGCTGGGCCCGCTTGGCGGCGCGGCGGTCCTCGTCGTTCAGAATTCCGATCCCGAAAATCAGCACCTCGCTGCGCTGCGCCTTGGCGAGGAGCTTCTCCATGGTATTCGTGTCGGCTGACGCGGTGTCATCTCCGTCGGTGACTACCAGTAAGACCTTCTTCGCCTTCTTGCCCTTTTCCTTGATGTAGTCGATGGAGAGTGAAACAGCGTCGCGCATGGCGGTGCCGCCCTTGGCGTCGATGCGGGAGAGTCCCTCTTCCAGCTTTTTCATGTCGCCCGTCAGGTCCGCGTCGCGATAGGCCACGTCATTGAAGTTGACGATGAAGACCTCGTCCTGCGGGTTCGAGGCCTTAACCAGCGCGATCGCCGCGTCTTCCACCTTCTTCCGCTTCATGCGCATGGACCCGCTGTTGTCGACCACTAGTCCCATTGAGACCGGAACATCCTCGCGGCGGAAGACCTTCAGCTTCTGCTCGACTCCGTCTTCGAGAACCCGGAAGGCCTCGCGCGGCAGGTCGGTTACAAATGATCCTTTGATATCCACGACGGTGGCGTGCAACAGCACTTCCCGCGTGTCGGACCGGAAGACAAGGTCTTCCTGGGCGGCGGCTCCGGCCGCGCTTGCCAGCGCGAGCCCGAACGCCCGCCTATTGAGCTGGTGCATAGTATCCTTGGCGCCAGAATGGGCGCAGAGTAGGGAAGCCGCGTATCGGATTGATCTTCACCTGCACGCGGCGATACTTTCCATCACGGTTCGTATTCGTAGGGATGTATCCCATCACGTATTGGTTACGAAGCTCCATGCCGATTTTGGCCGCGACGTCCGGCAGGTCGTTCAGATTCTCGACAGGGAAGTGGCGGCCGCCGGTCTGTTCGGCGATCTCGTTTAGCAGGCCCGGCCCGGCCAATTCTTCCGGCGTGCGGCCCCGGGCGGAGATCATCTCGAACAGTCCGATCGCGTAGATTTGCACATCGGCTTCGCGAACCAGATTCTTGATCTCGGTTTCGGTGTAGCGCGACGAATTGTCGCCTCCATCGGAGAGCACCAGCACGGCCTTGCGCGTGTTGCGCGCTTTCTTCATATGATTGAGCGCCATGTAGATGCCGTCCAACAGCGCCGTGCGCCCCTTCGGATTCGTAAACGTCAACCGGTTCTGAATCTCCTCGGTGTTGGTCGTGAACGGCTGGACCAGATCTGGCTTGTCGTTGAACTGAACCAGAAAGAACTCGTCCTCGGGATTGGCGGTCTTGAAGAATTGGGCGGCGGCGAGGCGCGCCTTCTGCAGCTTCGAGCCCATGGAGCCCGAAGCGTCGAAGACCAGGCCGACCGAGAGCGGTGCATCCTCACTGGCGAAGCTGACGATGCGCTGTTCGGTCTTGTCCTCGAACAGTTTAAAGTTCTCGGCCTCCAGGCCGGTGACGAACCGGTTCAGCGGATCGGTAACGGTGACGTTGATCAGCACCATATTGGTGTCGACCCGGAGAGTGGCGCCGCGCGGCGCGGCGTCCGGAGGCGGCTCATCGCTGGGCGCCTTGCGGCGCGGAGCGACGGTTTGCGGGCTCTTCGCCGCTGGTTTTTGCGATGTTTCGTCGCCGGCCAGGAGCATGGCGGCCGCCACGAATCCCGCGCCGATCATGAGGATATAGGGACTACGCTGCATCGGGTCCTCTTTCGGCTTTTCGCTGCTTGGAGTATAGCATGCACATCTCTGAAAATCGTTCATCTCGTGGTACGATCAAACGTGCCAACGCGAGTTCTCGGAGTCATTCCGGCACGGCTAGCTTCCACACGATTTCCCGCCAAAGCACTCGCCCCTCTACACGGCAAACCGATCCTTCAACATGTGTGGGAACGATCGAGCCAGGCGCGGTACTTGAGTCAGGTGCTGATCGCCACCGACGATGAAACGATCGCCGCCGTGGCCCGCCGCTTTGGCGCGCTCGTGTGCCTGACATCGCCGGAGCATCCCTCCGGCACGGACCGCGTCGCTGAGGCGGCGGCGGCCTACGATCATGAGCTGGTGGTCAACATTCAGGGCGACGAACCGCTGATCGATCCGGCGGCGATCGACGCGGCGATCCTGGCGCTGCGCGACGATGCCCAGGCCCCGATGGGCACGCTGGCGAAGCGCATCGAGGATCGATCCGAGATTCACAACCCCAATGTGGTGAAGGTTGTCACGGACGGGCGCGGCTGCGCCATTTATTTCTCGCGTTCCCCGATCCCGTACGACCGCGGCGGCCACGCCGTCTACTACAAACATATAGGCCTTTACGTCTATCGCCGGCAGTTCTTGCTCGACTATCCGACGCTTCCCGTTGGCCCGTTGGAGCAGGCCGAAAAACTGGAGCAACTGCGCGCGCTGGAGAACGGTTTCGCGATTCGCGTGGCCGAGACGGAGTATGAGTCCCTGGGCGTCGACACGCCGGAGGACCTGGCCCGGGTGGAACAAATATTAGGGTTACAACAAGCATGGCGAAATACATCTTCGTAACGGGTGGTGTCGTAAGTTCGTTGGGGAAGGGCATTGCGGCCGCGTCGATCGGCTGCCTTCTGGAGAGCCGCGGCCTCCGCGTGACGCTCCAAAAGTTCGATCCGTACCTGAACGTCGATCCAGGAACGATGAGTCCGTTTCAGCACGGCGAGGTCTTTGTGACCGACGACGGCGCGGAGACCGACTTGGACCTGGGTCACTATGAGCGGTTCACGCACGCGCCGTTGTCACAGAGCAACAACGTCACCAGCGGCCGCATCTACGAGACGATCATCTCGCGCGAACGGCGCGGCGACTATCTGGGCAAGACAGTGCAGGTGATTCCGCACGTGACCAACGAGATCAAGGCCAACGTCGATCGCGTTTCGGCGGGCGTCGACGTCGTGATCATCGAAATCGGCGGCACAGTGGGCGACATCGAGTCGCTTCCATTCCTGGAGGCGATTCGCCAACTGCGGCATGAGAAGGGCCGCGAGAATTGCGTGTTCGTCCACGTGACGCTGGTGCCATGGATCGCGGCGGCCGGCGAGTTGAAGACGAAGCCGACGCAGCACTCGGTGAAGGAGCTGCGGGCGATCGGTATTCAGCCGGACATGCTGCTGTGCCG
Source organism: Acidobacteriota bacterium (assembly GCA_016871155.1). Lineage (GTDB taxonomy): Bacteria > Acidobacteriota > Terriglobia > Bryobacterales > Bryobacteraceae. The sequence continues at coordinate 15,661 of VFZO01000102.1, forward strand.
CAGCGAGAAGCCGCTGGTTGGCGACATCAAGGACAAGATCGCGCTGTTCTGCGACGTGGAGAAAGAGGCCGTGATCGAGGCGGCCGACGCCAAGAGCGTCTATGAAGTGCCGCTGGGCTTCGCCGCGCAGGACGTGGATGGCATCATTCTCCGCCAGTTGAAGATCGACGCCAATCCGCGCGATCTGCAGCGGTGGGAAGAGATGCTGGACCGATTGCACAATCCGGTGGACGAGGTGGATATCGCGCTGGTGGGCAAGTATGTGGAGTACGAAGACTCCTACAAGAGCCTGAAGGAAGCGCTGCTGCACGGCGGGTTTTCGCACCGGCTGAAAGTGAACATGCACTGGATCGAGGCGCAGGATCTGCACTGGCCGGAGTGCCAGGCGCGGCTGTCGCGCTTCGACGGCATTCTGGTGCCGGGCGGATTCGGAAAGCGCGGCGTGGAAGGCATGCTGCAGGCGATCCGCTACGCGCGCGAGAACAAGGTTCCGTACTTTGGCATTTGCCTGGGCATGCAGACGATGGTGATTGAGTACGCGCGCAACGTATGCGGCATCGCGCAGGCCGATTCGAGCGAGTTCGACAACTCGACGCCGCACCGTGTGATTTACAAATTGCGGGAATTGAAGGGCGTGGACGAACTGGGCGGCACCATGAGGCTGGGCGAGTATCCGTGCAAGCTCTCCGATGGCTCCCATGCGCGGGCCGCCTATGGCTCGGAGCTCGTCAATGAGCGCCACCGGCATCGCTACGAATTCAATCGCGACTACGAGAAGCCGTTGACCGAGGGCGGTCTGCGGTTGACGGGTCAGACGCCGGACGGCGTGTATGTCGAGATTTGTGAAATCGAAGATCATCCCTGGTACCTTGGCTGTCAGTTTCATCCGGAGTTCAAATCGAAGCCGTTGGAGCCGCATCCTTTGTTCGCAGCCTATATCGGGGCGGCGTACAAAGAGCGGATGCGCCGCACGGGCAAATCGGCCGAGCTGCTAAGTCATGTCCAGTAGCCTGGCGTTGATCGCCGGCCCCTGCGTGATTGAGAGCGAGGAGCACGCCTGGTACGTGGCTCGCGAAATCCGGACGATGGCGGGCACGGACTTTGTGTTCAAGGCGTCTTTTGACAAAGCCAACCGGTCGAGCGTGAATTCCTATCGCGGCCCCGGCATCACCGAGGGCGCGCGAATTCTATCGAATCTGAAACGCGAAGGCTTCCGCGTGCTAACCGATATTCATGAGCCTTGGCACGCCGACGTGGCGGCCGAGGCTTGCGACCTCCTGCAGATTCCGGCGTTCCTGTGCCGGCAGACGGACCTGCTGGTCGCGGCGGGCCGGACGGGCCGGATCGTGAACATCAAGAAGGGTCAGTTCGTTTCCCCGTGGGATATCCGGCTGGCCGCCGAGAAGGTCGCCTCGACGGGCAACAACAACATTTTTCTAACCGAGCGCGGCACGACGTTCGGATACAACAACCTGGTTGTGGATATGCGCGGGCTAGTGATCATGAAGAGCTTTGGCTGGCCCGTAGTGTTCGACGCGACGCACAGCGTGCAGATGCCCGGCGCGGGCGGCACGGTGAGCGGCGGGCAGCCGGAGTTTATCGAACCGCTGGCGCGCGCGGCGGTGGCCGTGGGAGTGGACGCAGTGTTTTTGGAAGTCCACGAGAATCCGCCGGCGGCGCTTTCGGACGGAGCGAATGCGCTCCCGCTGCGCGAGCTGTCCGGGTTGTGGCGCCGGCTAAACGAGCTGGACGTGTTGACGCGCCGCCATATGAACGTCTAGGCTTCGCGCACCAGGCGTTCGCAGCCGCGGACGGTGAGCGCCATCATGGTCAACGTCGGGTGGTACGAACCGGTGGTCGGGAACGCACCGCCACCGAAGACATAGACGTTTTTGATGTCGTGCATGCGGCAGAACGGATCGAGCACGCTGGTCTTTGGATTGTTCCCCATGCGGCAGCCGCCCACTTCGTGAATGAGGCCGCCGGGCGGGTTGAGCTGCTTGCCGACGGAGGTGATTTCGCCGCCCGCCTCGGTGAAGATCTCCTTCATTTTTTCGGAGCCGTCCTGCCAGATGGCGCGGTCGTTGTCGCCATGGGTCACAGAGATCCGGAGCACGGGAACGCCCCATGCGTCCTTTCGATTCGTGTCGATTTCGCAGCGGTTCTCAAAACGCGGGAGCATCTCGCCGGCCGACATATAGATGCGGGCCCAGGCCGGGTAGTGGTTGCGAATGCGCTCCTTGAGCGAGGCGCCGTAGCCGGGCATGGCGAGGGCGAAACCGGGGCTGGCGGTTTGGCCGCCGTTCATGCTCATGCAATAGCCGCGAATGAACTTGGGATGTTTGTCCTTCAAGTTGCGGAAGTTGGCGATAAAGGCACCGGCCGATTTGCCATCGTCATTGCGAGGGGCGGCGCCGCGCAGTTGCGGCAGAAAGCCGGTGACGCTGGCGCCGGCGATCTGGTCCATGAGGTAGTGCCCGAGCACGCCGGAGGAGTTGCCGAGGCCGCCGCTGGCGGAGTTTAACAGGATGCGCGTCGACTCGAGGGTCGATGCGGCAACGATGACGAACTTCGCGCGTGCTTCATAGTCGAGTTTTGTGTTGCGGTCGATGTAGCTGACGCCGCGCGCCTTGCCATCCTTGCCCATCAGGACGGCGCGAACGACGGAGTCCGGACGAAGCACCATGCGGCCGGTGGATTCGGCCGGAGGGAGCGTCGAAACGAGCGAGTTGAACATGGCGCCGACATCGCAGCCGTTGGTGCAAGCGCCGCAGTAGTGACAGGCGGCGCGGCCCTTGTGCGGGCGGGTGAGTTGCGCGAGGCGGCGGTGCGTGGCCGGCAGGCCCATGCGGAGCGCAGTATTGCGCATGATGAGCTCGGCGCAGTTGTAGGGCATGCCCGGCAGAAACTTTCCGTCGGGCAGTTGCGGATAGCCCTCGGTGTAGCCGCTGACGCCGATGTGTTCTTCGACGTGGTCGTAGTAGGGCGCGATATCGGCGTAGGCGACCGGCCAATCCTCGCCGTAGCCGTCGCGCGAGGCTGCTTTGAAATCGTAGTCGCTGAAGCGGTGCGAAGCGCGAGACCAATGGAGCGAGCGGCCGCCGACCACGCGCGAGCGGATCCAGGTGAAGGGTTTGCCGGGATCGGTGGTGAATGGGTGGTCCGGGTGCTGTTGCCACATGAGCGGCACACGGTCGCTGGGCCGGGCCGGGCGGCGGCGTTCGAAAGCGAGCCCGCGAGAAGGCTGCTGCCATGGGTACTCATGCCGGGCGAAGTCGCGCGCGGGCACGGGCATGGGACCGGCATCGAGAACGAGTACGGTCATACCGCGTTCGGTGAGTTCCTTGGCGGCGAAACCGCCGCATGGGCCGGTGCCGACGATCACGGCGTCGAATTCGCGCGACGGTGTTTCCCTGGTGATTTTCAGCATGGTTACTTTTTCGCCTCCGGGCGATGGTGATCGGGATGGTTGCAGGGAGGGTAGGCGGTGAGCGCGGCGTTGCCCTTATACTGCAGGTCCTTGAGCAGGCCGGCCGGCGATGTGTAGTAGCCGGAGAGGGTCTGCGTTTTTATGCCGATGAAGAAGCGATGGAGCTCGGTCTTTGGCTCCAGTTCGCCTTCGGCCATGGCCTTCAGGATTTCTTCCTGCTGGGCGGCGTTGGCGGCGAGGAACGGTTTATTGTAACGGCGATGTGCATCGGCATCGACGGCCTCCAGACCGCGCGTCCATGCGGATTTGGCGGCGGCATCGGAATCGGCCAGCAGATCGTCGATGAACGCGGCGACCTTGGCCGCACTGGCGCCGGGGGAATGGGCGTCGGTGGGAATGATCATGTCGGAAAGGCGGTCGACGAGATCGAATTGCGTTTTGGTGAAGAAGCGCGGCGCGGCGGTTTTAGCTGGGCCGGCGGAGTGCGCGTGTTCCTGCGCGGCGGCCGGCGACGCGGCGCCGAGGACGACCAGTTCCAAAGCGTTTCTTCGTTTCATTCGAGTCCCATTTTACCGGTCGCGTTGCGGCGGCGGGTGACGGCTCTGTGGTGGCGCTCTCTTGGGACTTCTGAGATTCGGCGTCGCGTTCCAGCGCGCGGTCCATGATTTCGATGACCGGTTGGGACCCTCCGTCACTTTTTGAATATTTGCGTATGTCGTTGAGGAGCTTGACTAAGCGGACGATGTCGCGAGTGTGGGCGCGGGCTCTCCGTTCGAGTCTTTCGGCCGCCGCACAGCCTTCGGTCTCGACGCGGATGTATGTCTCTTCGACAGTCTGATCCGTTGGGCAGTTTCTTAGAAACTGCTGCATTTGGCTGGCGGTGACCTGCTGAGCGGCGCGGCTGAGACGGCGGGCGGCCCATTGGTGATTGACGATTTCGTCGACGATGCCGTATTCGAAGGCGTTACCTGGATGAAACTGGTCGACGACGGTGGCCCATAGAAGCTCGTAGGCGTTTGGATCTTCGTGCGGGAGGACGGTGGCTTTGGCGGCGTAGGCGGCGTGTTTGAGATTCACCTTGGCACACCTCTCCTTGCCTTCTTCGGTTTTCGGGCCTTTCGACTTGGCGCCGTTGATTCTGGCCTGTTCGGACCGCGATCGCTTTTGTTGTTGCATTGAAATGCCTCCTTAGAAATTGAAAAGCCCCCGGTTTTTGGCCAGGGGCTTTTGAGTGGGCGCATTGCGCTCCACAAGACCATTGTAGAGGAGCGTCCAAAATTTTCGGGGTTTCTTAGGGGGCGCGAGTGGGTGAAAGCCGTTGGATCGATTGAGGATAACTTTTTTTCGAGGTTTGGTGAACGGGGTTTGGTGGAGGGTGGTTTTGGGCTGGGCGGACGCGGGAGCGGCCGGGGCCGGGGAGGGTTAGAGGTTGCGGTTGAGATTGGCGTTTATCATTCTCTTTCGCTGCCACGATGGACAGCAGTAAGGATCCTAGTCAACCGTCAGACTGTTCTAATCTTTCTGGCCAGCCTGATCGACGGAGGGGGCGAACGCGAGATTTTGTGAGAAGAATGGCAAGACCTTCGTTTCAACACGCTCAGCCATGCGGTTGGTGTGATCGCCGTCGTGGATCTCGAAGAGGTGCGGGATATCGAACTGGTTGAGCACCCGATGCAACTCCTTGTTCGTAGCGAGTAGGACGTCCTTGTCGCCAACGTCGAACCCGATGGCGCGCAATTTCCTGAGATTGGGAACGTATTGACCAATCATGGCCAGCGGTGCATTGGCCGCCCAGCGCGCTATGACGTCCGGCTGAAGCTCGCCTCCCTTGGACGGGAGATCAAAGAAGAACGGCGGATTTTTCGGGTTCGGTGACCATGCGGCTGACTGCGCGAGGGTCCTCATCGTTCCGCCGTCGGCCGCCGCTGTGTCGGCCGGAACACGTAGAGCCTCAGCCTTGGCCAATGCCGCTGCTTGATCCCATACGACACCCCAGTTATCACCGGGGACCAGGCTTGCCTTCAGGCAACAGGCACTAACCATATAGCCGGGATTTCCATTTTGGGTCTCCCGGACCCCCACAGTATACACCAACGCCTCACTCCCGTGCCGGATTTGATCAGAATCCCCTTTCCGAGGGCGGGCCAGTGCCTGCGGATG
>VFZO01000103.1 GCA_016871155.1 Acidobacteriota bacterium
AGGCACTGGCCCGCCCTCGGAAAGGGGATTCTGATCAAATCCGGCACGGGAGTGAGGCGTTGGTGTATACTGTGGGGGTCCGGGAGACCCAAAATGGAAATCCCGGCCAAGGCTGAAATTCGCGCGGGCGACTAACCCAGCGCCGCCGCCCACTCTAGAAACCGCTTCGCGCACCGGTCGAGATTTTCCATCGAACCTCCACCGATTAGAGGCGAACACATCTCATAGGCGATGCTGCCGCTGAACCCGTTACTCTCAAGGATGCGGAGAAACGCCGCATAGTCGATAAAGCCTTCGCCCATCGGCACCGCGACAACGGCCGGTGTGCGGGCTTCGTAGTGGATCAGCGCCGGCTGGTACTGATAGCGGGGCCGAAGCTGGTAGTCGGCGATCGTTGTGTGAACGGTATGGTTGCCGAGCAAAGCGGCGGCCTCGGCCAGATTGGCGCCCTGCAGCGCAGGGGCCCAAGCGTCGAAGAGCGCCTTGCAGTGAGGGGAGTCCACGGCGTGCAGCAGGTCGTGCATGGCTTCAAACCCGCCGGCCACGTCGTGATGGTTCTGGACGCCTAGGGTCACGCCGAGGCCTCCGCCAATGGCCGAGGCTTCCCGAAGCGTATCGACGATCAAGTTCCACTGTTCTCCATAGGAGGCGTGCGGATACTCGTAGCCCGTGAAGAGGCGCACGATGCCGATCTCCAAATCCGCCGCCAGTTGGCAGAGGTCGCGAATGTAGCTCAGTTGAATTTCTTTGTGCGGGATTTCTCGCTTGTCCAGGCCTGCGGTCAGGTCGCAATATCCAGCCAGTACATTGTGGTGCAATCCGCTGTCCCGAAGTTGCCTCCGCAGCGCCGCGCGAGCGTCCGCGCCATAGTCGAGCGGCGAGACGTGCGGGCGTTTCGCCATTAGCATCACGCCGCCATAGCCTAGGGCCCTTGCTTTCGCCACGAACAGATCGATTGGGAGAAACGCCTGGCCCCAGAGGCCGGCGTAGCTTACCGAGTGAAGCAGCAACGGATGGCGCATGACACGCCATCGTATCGCAAGGCTGTGCGAAGATCGAACATTACATGCGAGCCGAAACCCAGGAACTCTCGCGGAGCCTAGGCCTTTTTGACGCCACCACCATCGTCATGGGGTCGATGATCGGGTCCGGCGTCTTCATCGTCGCGGCCGATATCGGGCGTCAGGTGCAATCGCCAGGACTCATGCTGACCAGTTGGGTTGTCACGGCGCTGCTCACCATGATCGCCGCCCTCAGCTACGGCGAATTGGCCGCGGCGATGCCCCGCGCCGGCGGACAGTATATCTATCTCCGCGAGGCGTTCGGTCCGCTGTACGGCTTCCTCTACGGCTGGACGTTTTTCCTGGTAATTCAGACGGGCACGATCGCCGCCGTGGCCGTGGCCTTCGCGAAGTTTCTCGGCGTGTTCGTACCGGAAGTGGCCGCTTCGAACAAGGTACTGCCGTTTCTTTCCACGCAGCAGATCGTGGCGATCGCTCTGGTCGTGGCGTTGAGCTGGGTCAACTCGCGCGGCGTCCGGACCGGTGCGATGGTCCAGAATATTTTCACGGTGGCAAAGACCGGCGCGCTGCTTGGCCTGATTGGCGCCGGATGGGTACTCGGCAGGAACGAGACCGCGATGGCGCGAAACTTCGGAGGCGACTTCTGGGGCGGCGCGCAGTGGGGCTGGAGCACCGTCCAATTGGTGGGTGTGGCGCTGGTGGGCTCGCTGTTTTCGTCCGACTCCTGGAACAACGTGACGTTTACGGCCGGCGAAATGAAGAACCCGCGGCGGAACCTGCCGCTTTCGCTCGCTCTCGGCGTGGGCCTGGTCTCCCTCATTTACATCGCCTGCAACTACGTCTACCTGCTGGTGCTTCCCTTCGACGCGATTTTGACGGCGCCGGAGGACCGCGTCGGAACCGCCGCCGCGCGCGCCATCTTCGGCGACGGTGCGGTCCGCATGATGGCGGGTGCGATCATGATTTCCACGTTTGGCTGTGTCAACGGTATAACGCTGGCCGGTGCCCGCGTCCTCTACGCCATGGCCTTGGATGGTCTGTTTTTCAAGGCAGCCGCAAACCTGGATCCGGTCACGAAAGCGCCGTCCACGGCCCTGTGGATTCAATGCCTCTGGGCTGCCGCCCTTACCCTCACAGGCAGCTATAGCCAATTGCTGGACTATGTTATATTCGCAGTTCTGCTTTTCTACATACTGACGATCGTTGGCATCTTCGTCTTGCGTGGATCGAAGCCCGACATGGAGCGACCCTATAAAGCCTTCGGCTATCCGTATATCCCCGCCGCCTACATATTGCTGGCTGGGCTGGTGGAGATCCTCCTTCTGATTCACAAGCCCGACTACACCTGGCCCGGGCTCATCATCGTATTGCTGGGAATTCCGGTCTACTTCGCGTGGACCCGGTCACGAAAAGAGGTAAAGGCATGAGTCTATTTGCGACCAAGCCGCTCGAGCGCATTATCAGCGAATCCGAGGGCGGCGAGCATCAACTGAAGCGGACGCTCACCGCCTCGCAGCTCGTCGCGTTGGGAATCGGCGCGATCATTGGCGCGGGTTTGTTCTCGCTCACCGGCCCGGCCGCGGCACTGCACGCGGGACCGGCCATCATGCTATCGTTCGTCGTCGCGGCTCTGGGCTGCGCATTCGCCGGCATCTGCTACAGCGAGTTCTCCACGATGATTCCGGTGGCGGGTTCGGCCTACACCTATTCCTACGCAACCATGGGCGAACTATTCGCTTGGATCATCGGCTGGGACCTGGTGCTGGAGTACGCCGTCGGCGCCTCCACAGTGGCCACAAGCTGGTCCCGGTACATGGTGAGCCTGCTTCGGGACTTCGGAATCCACGTTCCTATGGAATTTGCAGCCGGGCCCTTTGAGAGCGTCACTCTGCCGGACGGCACGTCGATCGCTTCGGGCATTATCAATCTGCCGGCCGTGTTCATCGTCTGCGCTGTGTCGATTTTGCTGATGATCGGCATACAGGAATCGGCCAAGGTGAATTCGATCATAGTCTGCGTCAAAGTGTCGGTCATCATCCTGTTCATCGCCTTCGGTTGGTCCTACGTGAACCCGGCCAACCACGTGCCGCTGATTCCGGAATCGCCGACGGGCAACTTCGGCGACTTCGGCTGGACCGGCATTGTGCGCGGCGCGGGGATTATCTTCTTCGCCTATATTGGGTTCGACGCGGTGTCCACCGCCGCCCAGGAAGCGCAGCGGCCGCAGCGCGACATGCCGATAGGCATTATCGGCTCACTGATCGTCTGCACCATTCTCTACATCGCTTTTTCGTACGTGCTGACCGGCATCGTCAACTATAAGGAACTGAACGATCCGGCCGCCGTGGCCGTGGCAATCGACCGGACGCCGTACATCTGGCTGCGCAAGTGGGTCAAGATCGCCATCATTGCCGGCTACACTTCGGTGATTTTGGTTATGCTTCTCGGCCAAAGCCGGGTGTTCTTCTCCATGTCGCGGGACGGCCTGCTGCCGAAGTTCTTCTCCAGCATTCATCCGAAATGGCAGACGCCATGGCGCAGCAACCTGCTCTTCATGGTTTTCGTCAGCGTCATGTCGGCGTTCCTGCCGCTTTCGAAGCTTGGAGAGGCCACCAGCATCGGCACCCTGTTTGCCTTCGTGCTTGTCTGCGCCGGAATTCTGGTTATGCGGAAGACGAACCCCAATCTGGAGCGGCCGTTCAAAACACCAATGGTCCCGCTCATCCCGATTCTTGGAATCGCCGTGAACCTCTACCTGATGTACGGGCTGGGTATGGAGAACTGGATGCGATTATTTATCTGGATGGCTCTCGGCCTGCTCGTGTACTTCAGCTACGGCCGGAGCCACAGCCGGCTCGGCGCCGCCGACAAGGTCCGCTAGCCCAACTATCGATGAGGCGAAATGGGCGACATCTCTCACGTCACCCGTTTTTGCGTTTAAGCGCATCTTGAGAAGCGCCTTGCTGCCGCCGTGACCGGTCCGGGCTTTGATCGCCAGGGCAAACGCCGAAACGCGGGTGTTCTGATCTTTGCAGCCGCGATCGATCATGGCCCGAAACGGCTCCAGATCGTCCCGTTGGGCGATCCCCTGCAATAGGTTTGCGCGAACCCTGGCGTCTGGAACCTGAAACAGCTCTTCGAGAACATCTATGCTATCGGAGACCCTGCCAAGCAGCTTCGCCACCTTCGACTGCACCATGCGGCAGGGGAATTTCGAAAACTTCAGGAGAGTCATGGCGAGGCGCTGCGGATCCTCAAGTGCCTCCAAAATGGAGAGCGCACGCAGCATCTCATCGGCCGGCACCTCTTCGGGCCAGATTCGATTCGCCAACAACCTCCGGAGCAGCTTGGTAGTGAAGAGCGGATCGCCGGTCATCGCGATCCTGGCAAGGACCGTCGCTTCTTTCAGGTTGAGAACGCTTGGATGTCCTACGGCACTGAAAATCAATTGGCCGTCCACCAGCAGTTCCCAGGTGGAATCGGGGTTGCGTTGTTGCTGAAGGTTCCACTGGGTTTGGGCGTAGTCGAAGAACTCGGGTGGTTCGGCAAAGTCGACAAACTTGCTGAGTTTCTCGAGTGTCGTCGGCGTCGCCTGCGACACGATCGCCGTCCATACATCAAGCGGACTCTGCGCCATGTGATTTCATATCGGCGCGCCCAGTAGGCTCTTGAGTTTGGAGTCATTAAATCGAGAGGGTGGCTCTTGCGGTAGCGCGAAATTCGCATTAAGATAGTTTTATCCTTAGAGGACTCCTAGCCTAACCGTCATGAAGAAAGTGTTCATCGGGAATATCCCCTTCTCCGCCCAGGAAGCCCAACTGGCAGAGTGGTTTCAGAGTAGCGGAAGTCATCCGCGGGGCGTTGCCATCGTACGCAATAAGACAAACGGAAACTCACGAGGATTCGGCTTCGCCGACTTCGACCTGGCGGACGATGCGGCTCGCTGCGTCGACGAGCTCAATGGTGCCGAGTTTCAGGGCCGGCGGCTGATGCTCAGCATCGCCCGCAGCGACGGACCGGCGATCCAGCAAGCCACGTAAGAAAATCGGTGCTTCTGCGGCGAATGCGTGCGAAAATAGCGTGCACTCGTCCTCGTAGGCAATGATTCACTACTGGGCCCTTTGGGGCACTCGAATTTTGGTGCGATGCGCTCTGCCGGTTCTGGCGGGGGTCGTGCTTTGCCTTCTGAGTTGGAGATGGAATCGGGAGTCGGCCGAATTCCTGGAGCACATTCAACAGGTAGAGGGCCGGATACTGGAATTTCACAAACTGGAGTCCGGCTGGCGAATCGACGTCGAACACCTGGATGTCGAAGGCGTTCCGTATCGTGGCGCCTACACCGTCAGCAACAACGACGAACCCACGCTCCGCGCGGCCGGGCGTGTCAACATGGTTTACGACTCGCGGGACCCTCGCAAGGCGTCGCTTGGGAACGTCGTGTCGGCCTCCAACGAAGCTCTCGCCGCTTGGGGGGTCCTGGCAGCGGGCGTTGGATGTTTCCTCTTCGCCGCGTTTAGTCTCTTCCGAATGTGGCTGGGAATACGGTCGATCCGGCAGCTCTTTGCCGACGGAACGGTCGTCCACACCGAAGTGCGGGAGCACTCAATTGACAAAGCGACGGGTAAAGGCGTCTTCACCTATGCCTTCCGTGGGCCGAACGGCCGTTGGTTCGAAGGCCGCTCTCCGGAAATGAGCAAGGCCGAGCTCGAGAATGCTTGGGTTGTCGGAAAACCGGTCGCCGCCGTTTACGATCCCACCAATCCCAAAGTCACCGAGCCCGATGTCTACGGCGTATTAAAGTCCCTACGACAGACCTAACCGGGCCGAGCCGCAGGGTGATAGACTCCCCAACGTGCGAAAGATTATTTCGATCGTCCTTGTTGCAGGCTGCATGGACGCGCAGGCGATCTTCGGTTCGTTGCAGGGCGCCGTCACCGACGAGACGGGCGGCGCGCTCGCGCGGGCCAAGGTCACAGCAACGAACGTGAATACTGGGATCCGTTCAACGGCCGCGGCCAACGAAGCCGGACTGTTTTTTCTAGGTGAGTTGCGGCCCGGCGCCTACGACCTGGAGGTCGAGGCGCCGGGCTTCCAGCGCTATGCCCAAAGGGGTATTACTCTGCGTGTCGAGGACCGGCTGCGGGTGGACGTATCGATGAAGGTCGGCCAAGTCACCGAAAGCGTGGAAGTCCGGAGCGAGGCGGCTCTCATCCAAACCGAGAACAACACGCTCGGCAGGGTAATCGATGAAAACACGATAAAGCAATTGCCTCTTCGGGGCCGGAACGCCTTTGAGCTGGTACTGCTGACACCGGGGGCCCAGCAACGCGGCGACGACGAACTGCCCCGCCTCAGCGGCGGCCGGGCCCGAACCGGCGAATTCGTTCTGGACGGAGCGTCGATTACCACGCCCCGGCGCGGGCAGTTGTTCACACAGCCGAATCTGGACGCGATTCAGGAATTCAAGGTTCAGACCAGCGGATTGTCGGCGGAGTTTGGCCGAACCGTCGGAGGAGTGGTAAACGCCACGCTCAAATCCGGGACGAACAAATTCTCAGGCAATCTCTTCGAGTTCCACCGGAACAACTCGATCAATGCCAGGAACTTCTTCTCGCCCCGGAACGCCAAGTTGATCCAGAACCAGTTCGGCGGCATGATCGGAGGACCCATCCTTCGGAACCGGCTCTTCTTTTTCAGCGACTTCGAGAGTTTTCGCCAGGCGGAGGAACGGCTTTTTAATCTGAACGTCCCAACCGCGGCCCAGAAGCGGGGTGACTTTTCGGAGCGGACCGTCGGCATCTTTGACCCTGCGACCACCCGCGCCAACCCCGCCGGCGCCGGGTTCATTCGGGACCCTTTTCCCGGATTCCGAGTCCCGGCCGGCCGCTTTGACGCACCAGGCCCGCGCGTGGCGGCACTTTATCCCGACCCTAATCGGCCCGGTTTTGTCCAGAATTTTCAACAGCTTCTGCCACAAGGGACCAATAACGACAAGTTCGACGTCCGGCTGGATTGGCGGGCTTCGGACCGGGACATGGTCTTCGGCCGATACTCCTGGGATCACCAGTTCGGCGGAAACGCCCGCGCGTTTCCGGCGGCAGGCGGCGGCAACAACGGCAACTTCAATCGATACATGACTTCGGCCGTCGGCTGGACGCGCACGCTGACACCGGCAATCATCAACGACGCCCGCGTCAGTTTCTTTCGAGGCATTCAAGAGCGCCTCTTGAGCCTGGGCGCCGGCGACTCGCTTGGAATTCCAAACCTGAACCTGGTGGGACTGCCAAGCTTCGCGCTGCCGGGCCTGACCGGCCTGGGCGACGCCCAGGCCTTTATGCCGGTGGAGAACCAATACCAGTTGCAAAACATCACCACCGTGGTCCGGGGGCGCCATATCCTAAAGGCCGGTGTTGATCTAAGATCTTTCCCTATCAATGACTTGCAGTTGCAATTCACCGGCGAATACACGTTCTCGCCGAATCAGACGGCCGATCCTCGAACGCCCGGTACCACGGGAAATCCGCTCGCGAGCCTGCTGCTCGGTCAAGCCGATACCTTCAACAACTCGACGCTGCGGGGCAGGTTCTACTACCGCTCCCAGTATTTCGGCGCGTTCTTCCAGGACGATTTCAAGATTTCGCGCAACCTTACGCTAAATCTGGGGGTCCGCTACGACGTGGAGCAGCAGCCTCGCGAGATCCGCAATCAGGGTTCGAACTTTGATCTGGTACGGGCCCGGCCGGTGACCATGGAGGAACTGGGGCGAAACTACATTCAAAAGACCGACCGCATGAACCTCGCACCGCGCTTCGGCTTCGCCTGGAGGCCCTTTGGCCTCGCAAAGACGGTTGTCCGGTCCCACTACGGCATTTTCTACATTCCGCTCACCGGGCGCGCGACGTCCGCGTTCTCGCGGTTCCCGGCCGACCAGCGTTTGGGGCTGCAAAGCGACGGTTTGAATGCCGCGGTGGTCCTGCCCAGAACGCCTCCCATCGTCCCGAGCCGCGACGGCAGAGGCTTCGCCATCGACTACAAAATCGAGGACGCCAAACTGGGCTCGTTTCAGCAGTGGAACTTCGACATTCAACACGAGTGGCGCGGGCTGCTGTTTGAAGCAAGCTATGTGGGAAGCGGCGGCCGCCATCTTCTGCAGAACGTCGACTACAACGTCATCCGCATCGAGGATGTCCAACGCGCAGGCCGCGGTACGCAAGCAATGCGGCCGTTCCCCGACTATGGAGTCATCAACTGCCATTGCGAGAACCAGAACTCCAGCTACAACGCTTTGCAACTGGGTGTGGAGCGCCGTTACGCGAATGGGCTGTTCGTCTCGTTCTCCTACACGTTTTCCAAATTTCTGGACTACAACGAGGACAACTTCTCGTCGCAGTTCGCCATGGATCCCTACAACCTCAGGCTGGAGCGCGGCCTGAGCCAATCGCACTATCCGCACCGCGCCGCGATCGCCGCCGTCTACGACATCCCGCTCGGGAAACGCGGGCCCCTGGCGCCGGTGCTGGGAGGGTGGCAGGTGTCGAACATCCTCTCGCTGCAGAGTGGCGATCAGGTCTGGATTACGCAGGCAGCAAATACGGCCGCGACCTTCAGCAGGCAGTTCCGGCCGAACCTGGTCGCCAACCCGGTCCTGCCGAAAGGCGAGCGAACGATGGACCGCTGGTTTCAAACAGCCTCATTTCAGGCGCCCCCGCCGCGAACGCTGGGCACCAGCAACAAGTTCCCAGGCATTGAGGGTCCCGGGCTAGCCAACGTCGACGTCTCGCTCATCAAATTCGTCCGGCTGCCGTTCCGGGAGAAAATGAAATTCGAACTGCGCGGAGATTTCTTCAACGTTCTGAACCGCACGAATTTCAACGCGCCCGGCGGAGCGATGGGCACACCGAATTTCGGGAGAATCACCAGCGCCCGCCTGCCACGCACGATTCAGGTGGGCGGCAAGTTCTGGTTTTAGCGGGCTCGCGCGTTCGCTACCGCCGGGACCGCGACGTTCGGTATGATCCCTAGATACCGAATCGAATGAACAAAGCATTTCTTTTCACGGCCCTGCTGCCGTTGGCCCTTTTCGCGCAGGATTCTCCCGACTCCGTCACGCGCGGCACGAAGAAGTTCTCCAAACGGGTTGTGATCTCCGGACTGGCGAATCCCTGGGAAGTGACCTGGGGGCCCGATGGATTCCTCTGGATCACCGAGCGGTCCGGAAAACGCGTCACCCGGGTGAACCCGGCGAACGGAGAGAAGTTCGTCGCGGCGACCATCGACGAGGTTCGCGCTCCGGGCGGGCAGGACGGCCTGCTGGGGTTGACGCTGCATCCGGAACTCGGCAAAGGTACCGGCAACGACTTCGTGTATGCCTTTTACACCTACGAAGACCGGGCCAAAGGGCCGGACCCGCTGGTCCCGGATCCGAAGAGCCCGTACCATTTTCTCTACGGCAAAATCGTCCGCTTTCATTATGCGGATGGCAGGCTATCCAACGCCTCGGACATCGCAACCGGACTTCCCACCGGCAACGATCATACGGGCGGGCGGATCAAGTTTGGCCCTGATAAGAAGCTCTATTTGACGATAGGCGACATGGGGCATAACCAGCTCGGCAACTTCTGTCTGGCGGCGGAACCACAGCGATTGCCCACGAAGGAGGAGATCGGCAAGAAGGACTATGTGGCGTATGTCGGTAAGTCTCTGCGCTTCAATCTGGACGGCACAATTCCGGCCGATAATCCCAAACTGAACGGCGTCGTCAGCCACGTCTACACCTACGGGCACCGGAATCCGCAAGGTCTGGACTTCGCGCCGGACGGGAATCTGTATTCCTCCGAACATGGGCCCAAGACCGACGACGAAGTGAACCGGCTGGTAAAAGGAGGCAACTACGGTTGGCCCAACGTCGCTGGGTTCCGCGATGGCAACGCCTTCGAGTACGCGCGTTGGTCCGATGCGAAGACCCCCTGTTCGCAGCTCAAGTTCAGCGATCTGGCAATTCACCCTTCGGTCCCTCGCGAGCAGGAGGCGGACTTCAAGCCGAAGATGGTGAACCCGCTGGCAACCATGTTCACCGTGAAGACGGGGTTCAATTTCGAAGACCCGGCGTGCAACGGGATCAACTACATCTGCTGGCCGACCACCGGCGTTTCGAGTCTAGAGCACTACCAGTCGAAGGGCGTTCCCGGCTGGGACCGCATGCTGCTGATGACCACCCTGAAGCGCGGATCGCTCTACGTTTTACCTTTGGCGCCGAACGGCAAGGCAGCGTCGGGCAAGTTCCAGCGCTACTTTCAATCGGAGAACCGCTATCGCGACACGGCCGTAAGCCCGGATGGAAAGACGATTTACATCGTCACGGATTCGAGTGGACTGACCGAGTCAAACGACGGCGGCGTGACACGCAACATGGCCGATAAAGGGGCGGTGCTGGCGTTTACCTACGAACGGGAGGGGACTGCGGAGGAGGTCAGCGAGGCAAACAAGCCCAGGCAGCGGAGGCAGGAACTGGCGCAGACTTCCAAGAGCACCATCGCCAACGCGATTCCGCCGTCCTACACAAAGGTGCAATCGGCGGCAGGAAAGACGGCCTATAACGCCTCCTGTGCGGTCTGCCACGGAAACACGATGACGAACGGCACCATGGGCACGCCGCTGGCCGACCGGTACTTCAAGAACAACTGGCAGACCAAGTCCGTTCGTGCGCTCTACGAGAAGTCGCGGAAGACGATGCCGCCGGCTGCGCCGAATTCGCTCCAAGCGGACGTCTACGCGAATATCGTCGCCTACATTCTCGAGACCAACGGCTTCCCTTCGGGCTATACACCGCTGGATCCGAACTCTGACGCTTTGGACCGGATGGAGATCAAGTAGTCCGCTGGCCGACCGGCTTCATGAGATATAGTTAATGAAAATTCCGTAAGGGGAGTATTTCATGCAGCGGCATTTTCTATGCTCGGCGCTTTGCCTGTTCTCGGCCGGGGGCCAGGAGTTTCGAGCGACGTTAACGGGCCGGGTCGTAGACCCAAGCGGTGCGGCCGTGGCCGGCGTGCCGGTCGTGGTCCGGCACGTATCGACCAACGAAACCTCTACCAGCGCAACGGATGTGCAAGGCAGTTACACGGTGCCGTTCCTGCGCCCCGGAGCCATCGCGATTTCGGTGGAGGCGCCGGGCTTCAAACGGTTCACGCAGGACGGCGTCACGCTGCGCGTCGGCCAGGCGGCAACTCTGGATATTACGCTTGAAGTGGGCGCAGTCACCGACCAGGTCACGGTGACCGGCGAAGTGGCGCTGCTCGAAACCGCGAAGGCGGACCGCGGCACGGTCATCGACAAACGGAGCGTGCAAGAGTTTCCATTGAACGCACGCAACCCGTTCATGCTTTCAATGCTGGTGGCGGGGGTGCAGTACAACGGCGCCGCGATCTATCAGCGGCCGTTCGATAACGGCGCGATCGCGAACTGGTCCATCAACGGCAGCTTGAACAGCAATAACGAATTTCTGCTCGACGGTGCGCCGAACAATGCGCAGGCGGGTACGAACAACATCGCTCTGGTACCCAGCGTCGACGCCGTGGAGGAGTTCAAGATTCAAACCAACTCCTACGACGCGCAATACGGAAAAACCGGCGGCGGCATTATCAACGTGTCCTTGAAGAGCGGAACCAACGATGTGCACGGCACTTTGTATGAGTTTGCCCGGCGCAACGGCTGGGACGCGAATTCTTTCCAGAACAACGCGCAGGGCGCCCCGAAAGCCGGCCATTTCCTGGATCAGTATGGAGGCCAGATCGGCGGACCGATCTTCTTCCCGAAACTCTACAACGGCAGGAACCGTAGCTTTTTTATGGTGGCCTACGAAGGCTATCGCGAAGGGACGCCGAATCCCTTGACGCTCTCGGTGCCGGAGCCGGAGATGCGGCAGGGCGACTTTTCGCGCGTAGTGGACGCGCGCGGGGCGGCGATCACGATCTACGATCCCGCCACCGGACGCGCCTCCGGCAACGATTGGCTGCGAAACCCGTTCCCCGGCAACCGCATTCCGGCGAATCGGATCAACCCCATTGCGGCGAGGATTGCCGGGTATTTCCCGGCGCCGAACACGAGGAATCCGGTGACCCGTTATTCTCGCAACAATTTCTTCGTTCCGGGCGGCGACAACATCGCCAAGGACGACTTCTATAACCTGGCGATCAAAATCGATCACAACTTCGGCAATAAGCACCGGATGTTTTTCCGGCACGCTTCCAACGACCGGACGGAGTTCCGGAGCGCGAACGGGATCTTCGGTGTCGGCGAGGATGGACCGCTGCCGCTCAAGCGCATCAACGACGCCTATGTGATCGACATGGTTTCCAACCTGGCGCCCACGGCGATTCTCAATTGGCGCGTGTCGTTTAACCGCTATGTGGCGGGAGCGAGCCGCTTCGGCAACCAAGGGTTCGACAAAACGACGCTGGGCTTCCCGCAACAGTTAATCAGTCAGGTGCCGCACGGCGCGTGGTTCGGCCGGTACGAGGTCGGCGGCTACATCGGGCTCGGAAACCACTTCGGATTCGACTACACGAACACCTGGTCGTTTCATCCGACGCTCACCAAGATCTATCGCTCACACACGATAAAGACGGGCATGGACATGCGGTGGATTCAATGGGCGACAACGAACGCCGGCCAGCCCTTCCGGCTCGCGGCCGACGATACGTTCACTCGCCAGCAGTTCAACCGCGCCGACGCGCTCTCCGGCGACGGCTTCGCAACGTGGCTCTTGGGAAACCTGACCGGCGGACAGGTCGACAACAACGTCTTTCCGATCTTCATGTATCGCTACTTTGCGCCGTACTTCCAGGACGATTGGAAGGTCAGCCGGCGCCTGACACTGAACCTCGGCCTCCGCTGGGATCTGAATATGGCCGCCGATGAACGCTACAACCGGCTGAACCGGGGCTTCGAGGCCAGCCAGGTGAATCCGGTGAACCGGCTGATCGACCGGCAACGATTCCCGAATCTGCCCCAGCTACGGGGCGGACTGTCGTTTGCCGGCGACGGCGGCGTTTCGCGCCGGGCCACGAATCTCGACAAGAACAATGTGCAATTGCGCTTGGGCTTCGCCTATCAGATCTCGCAGCGGCTGGTGATGCGCGGCGGCTGGGGACGCTACTACATGAACCCGACGAACAGCCAGTTGCAATTGACCGGTTTCAGCCAGTCGACGCCGATCGTTACATCGAACGACGGGAACCGGATGCCGGTTGAGAACCTCATCAACAATCCGTTTCCCGGCGGCGTCATTCAGCCTTCTGGGAATTCATTGGGCCTGGAGACCTTCGCTGGGCGCGGCTACAGTTTCGTCAACCCGGACTTCCAGATTCCCTACGTGAATCAGTTCAGCTATGGCTTCCAAACCGAATTCCCCTGGAAGGCGTCGCTGGAGGCGAGCTACGTGGGCAACCGGTCGCGAAAGCTGGAGACCTCACGCCCCTTCAACGAATGGGATTTGAACTTCCGCAAGCAGTGTAACCCGATGGAAGGCGGTTCGCCGGCATTCTGTGACGCCCTGGTGGCGAATCCGTTCGTGGGATTGGAGCCCTTCCGCGGCACCGGGTCCTTCACGAACGCGCAGGTTTCGCGGGCGTCTTTAGCCCGGCCATACCCGCACTTCGGCGGATTGACCGAGGTGTACCGCAACGACGGCAGCGTCTGGTACAACTCGATGCAGTTGACCTACAACCAGCGAAGCGTGAACAGCCTGAACATCGCCGTCGCCTACACGCTCTCCAAGATGATCGGAGAGACGGCTTGGAACGACGTGCAGGATCCCAAACTGAGGCGCGGCGTATATTTGGCCGACAAGCCGCACGCCTTCACCGTCGCGGGCATCTATTCGCTGCCGGTCGGAAAGGGCAAGAAATTCGGATCCGGCGCGGGGCGCGCCACGCAGTATCTGATTGGGGGTTGGGAAACCAATGTGATCATGCGCTGGTATTCGGGACAGCCGTGGGATTTGAATGAGAGCCTCATCCACCTGAAAGACCCTCGGCTCAAGAATATCGACTGGGACGCGCCGGTTGTACGCGCGGTCAGCCCCTGCGTGCTTCGCTGGAACGATAACGGAACCATCACGCCGCAAGGCTATTCGCTCGCGGCCGGCTGCGGCACCGACCAGTCCGCATATAGTTTCCTGATTGCGCCCAGGTATGCGCCCCAGTTCTCGCCGGACCGCGACAACCGCATCCGCCTGCACTCGGCCCCGCAGTTCGACATCTCATTCAACAAAACCACGCAATTGACGGAGCGGTACAAGGTGCAGTTCCGGGCCGAATCGTTCAACACGTTCAACACCTACTGGTTCTACGCCGGGAACTTCAACAACAACCCCGAGGACGCGAACTTCGGCACCATCGTGAAGAGCAATGTCGGGTTTGGGTCGACCAGCTTTCCGCGCCACATTCAGTTCGCCGTGAAGTTCATCTTTTAGTTGCGGCGTGAAAGACCAGCGCGTCGAACAGGCCCGGCTCACCCTGGACCGAATGGGTCCTCGCGTGCAGCACGGGCCATCCGAGCCGGCGGCCCCAATCTTCGGCGGCCGGACGGAGTTCGTTGTGGATCAAGACCGCGTCCGGCTTCAGGGAGTATGTGAGGTTCGAAAGCGCCAGACCGAGCTCATTGTCGTCAAAATACGGGAATACGTTGGTGACGACGGCCAGGTCATAGGTGGCTGGCGGCAGGCGCTGCGTGAGAATGTTCATGCGGTAGGCATTCATCCCAAGCGCTTGCAGAGCATCGACAACACGCGGATTCACGTCAACACAATCGATCCGGAGGCTCGTCTCCCCGGCCAGGCTTCGCTTTCGAAAGGAGTCCCGAAGCGTCTCCGCCTGGTAACTTCTGGGGGGCCCATCTTCGTTCAGACCGGTTCGGGGAGCCCAGTCGAGACCGGGTCCGGCGAGCAGGACCCGCTCGAAGCGTTGCGCCGGGCGGAGCCCTCGCAGGATGTTCATGGCGATTTCCAGCGCATAGGCCGCCTCGGGGCTCGTGTCAGTGGAGTGCCCGCGCGTTTGATAGAGGCGGCTCACAAAATCACGGCGCTCGGGACCCTCCAACTTTTTCGACTCCCACTCCTTGCGGTAGAGAAACGTCATGGCGCGCTGGTACTCGGAGCTTAGCTGGGCCCGGCTGCCGGTCTTCCGGCGCAGGACGGCGTGACGCCCCGCCTTTGGCTCCGAAGCGTGAAAAGCGTCGAGGCGGAGAGCGGCGTCGCGAGGAATTCGTCCACTGTTGTGAAAGTCGAGGGCGCTTAGGGCGGGTTCGATGGGCGGCAGCTTCGTGAAGGCGCGCGACTGGAGCGCGTAGTGAATCAGGTGATCCCATTCCCCGTCGCGAAGACGTTGAGCCGTCGATTGCTCGATCGCCTCAAGCCAGCCTTCCCGGCGCAAGGAGGGCGGAATCTCGCCTGGAAGCACCGGCCGCGGCTGTGCGGCGCAAACGGAGGCAACAAATACGAGAACGCCGGATCTCATTCCCTGTAGCGTCGCACAACGAGCACTCTCGATCACCAAGCTCTTTACGCCGCAAGATGGGCGGCCACCGGTTCGAGGCGACGAACTTCAGGACACTCCGGGTGCGGTGGCTGTATAGGGCATTCCGGTCGCGTAACGTTGCCACGAAAATCCGCATCATACAGGCGGTGCCAACTGTAGTATTCTCGGAGATGGCGAAATTCATGCCGCGTTGGAGAAAATCATGAAGACATTGCAAAAACTCGCCGGTTATCTGGTGACACTCGCGATGGTGTCGTTTAGCGCATTCGCGCAGACGGCCTCGCTCGAGGGAGAAGTAAAGGGCGAGGACGGCAAACCGCTCAAGGACGCTCTGATCAAGCTGGAGCGTAAGGATATCAAAGGGTCCTACAAGGTAAAGACCAACAAAAAGGGCCAGTGGTTCCACGCCGGTCTGCCGCTGGGAACCTACGACATTTTGTGCGAAGTGGAGGGCAAAGTCGTCGACCAGGTTAAGGGCGTCCGCACACGTCTGGGCGATCCGCTGCCGGTGAACTTCGACCTGTCCAGGATGGCCGCTCAGCGCGCCGCGATGGAGAAGGCCGCGGCCACCGGCCAGGTGACTGAGGAACTCTCGCGCGAGATGTCGAAGGAGCAGAAGGAAGCTCTGGAGAAAGCGGCGAAGGAGCGGGCCGCCGCCATGGCGAAGAATAAAGAGTTGAACGACGCGTTCAACGCCGGCATGGAGAACCTGAAGACCAAGAACTTCCAGGCGTCCATCGAGGCGTTCGAGAAGGCGGCCGGCATCGACCCGAAACAGGTCGTGATTTTCGCAAATATGGCCGAGGCGTACGTCGGACTCGCCGGAACCAAAACCGGGGAGGAGCAGACAACCATACTGAACAAAGGTATGGAGGCATACGGCAAGGCGCTGGAACTGAAGCCCGACGACGCCGGCATGCACAACAACTACGCGCTGGCGTTGGCCAAGGCGAAAAAGTATCCCGAAGCCCAGGCGGAGCTCGACAAGGCCGCGCAGTTGGACGCCCCGAACGCCGGCCGCTACTACTACAACCTGGGGGCAATTCTGACCAACGTGAATCAGTTGGAACCGGCCTCGATCGCGTTCAAGAAGGCGATTGGTGCGGACCCGAACTACGCCGACGCGCATTACCAGTACGGCCTCTACCTGTTCAGCAAAGCCACCATCACGGCGGACGGCAAAACCGTACCTGTGGAAGGCACCTCCGAGTCGTTCCAGAAGTACCTGGAGTTGAAGCCGGATGGTCCCTTCGCGGAGGCGGCCAAAGGTATGCTGACGGCGATCGGCTCGCAGGTCACGACCGAATACAAGAATCCAAACGCTCCAGCGCCGAAAAAGGGAGCCACCGGCACCACCAAGAAGAAGTAACAGCTTTTCGAGCCAGGGCGTCCATCCATATGGACGCCCTTTTTCTATCTCCACGACATGATTCGCTACATCATAGGCATCGTCATCTCGCTTATCGCGGTGAGCTTCATTCGCGCGGTAGTTGGGATGATTCAGAAGTCGGTGAAGGAGAATGTGGAGGACGTGCTGCGGGACGATACTCCGAAGTCCAACCCGGCGGAGCCGGCCACAGCGGCGACGCTCAAGCGTTGCGTGACGTGCGGCACCTACAAACCGGAGGCCTCGATGACGCGGTATGGAACAGGGACGAAAAGCGTTTTCTTCTGCTCGGCCGCGTGTGAAAAGAAAGCAGCGAGTTAACTACTTGAGCGCCTGCAGTTGGCGGAGCTCATCTTCGGCCATCTGAATGGTCGATTGAATGCGCGACAGCTCGCCGGCCTGCAGTTCCGGTTGGCGCAACGCGAAGCTCCGATAGAGGTCGGTTACTTCCCGGTACCGGCGCTGCAGGCTGGCAAACAGGGCGTCCCGGCGGCGATTGCGCTCGATATCGGCAGGCGTTAGGCCCGGTGGTTTCGCCGGCGGGGCAGGAGCGGGCTTGGGCCCCGGAGCGGCCTCGGCGCGGGCCAACCGCTCGTTCTTGAACTTAATTTCTGCCTCAAGGGCCGCGTTCAGTTTGCGGAGCGGTTCGATCTGGTCCCTCAATTCGGTTAGTTGTGTCTGGGCCGCGCGCTCGGCCGCGGAGCGGGCCGCATCGGCCGCCGCCCTGCCCTCGCGGGCCTCGCCGAGTTCCGCGATCTGTTCCTTCAACCGGGCTCGCAACTCCTCGATGGTCTTGAGCGATTCCGGCGACTCGACCACTGAGGGCACTTTCACAATCGTCGTGCGCACCTCCGGCTTCGGCGGGACGGCCGGCGCCGGCGGGGGCGGCTCAAGAACGCTCCGGCGCTCTTTTTGCAGGCTGGAAATTCGTTGCAGCGCCGATTCGTAGCGCTGTTCGCTGCGCCACCAGTAGTAACTGGTGGCAAGTGTCGTGAAGAAGAGCAGCACCGGCAACAGGCGCTCAATCGCGCGGGCAATCTTCATCGGCGCACCACAAACCGGGCCCGATTCGGAATGTCGCGATCCGCGTTAAAGACATCCACGGTAGCGGTGCGGGCACGGTGATTGCGCAGTTCCACGGCGAGACTCCAGTGAGAACTAGCGGCATCGAAAACTTTCTCTACCGCTTCGGCAATCTCGCCCCGGCTGCGGCAAAAAGCACCCGTGCCGCCAGATTGCTCGGCAAGCTGAAGCAGGCCGCGCTGGTAGGCCTCATTGATGGGGTCCGAGGCGTAGTTCAGGTGAATGAAAAACAGCGGTGTTTCGGTGGCCGCCAAAGTGTCCGAAAGCTTTAGGATCTTCTCGCGAATAAGTTGATCCGGGAACCGCCGGCTCAGGTCCCTTGAGTCCGAGGAGTTGATGACCGGATTGGTGAAATCCTCGCGGTAGTTGTAGATATTGGAGTCGGTAACGTACAACATGGCGACCCGGACGTTCGTCCGTTGCAGCATAGCGTCGCCGAGCGAGGCGGCGGTTTGGAGCGTATCCAGCAGACCCGCCTTTCCGGTGGCCGGGTATTCCTTGATGGCCGTGCTGGCGGCCGGGCGGTCGGCGGTGGGGTCGACGATCACTTGCAGACCGTCCTGCGCTTTCAGCACCGCGGTCCAGAAGTTTCTGGGCAGTCCTTCGATGCGGGCGGTCAGCGCTTCACGTGCGGTGTCGACGAGATTCAGGTCGCCGGTAAGGTCGAGCACGACCAGGAGTATGAGATCGTCCTTGGGGCCGCGCACGCGAATGACGCGAGCGGGGTTTCCGTCCAGGGTCGCTCGGAATGCCGCCTTGTCCAGCGGCGGGTCCTGTTGGTCGAGCGTTGTAACGCGCAGCTCCGTGCGCACCGGTTTCCGGGCTTCGGCGGCGCCCAGGGTCAAGGCGGATATTAGCAGGAGCCAACGCATCAAAAACTTAGCCGCATTCCCAGTTGTATCACGCGTCCGCCGCGCGAACCGATGATCCGGCCGGCATTGACGTTGGGGGCTGAGGCCGGACCGATCATCGTATCCGGATCGTTCCAGTTCCCGGTGTTCGTGAAATTGAAGCCGGTGGCGGTGAATTCCAAGGAACGGTCGGTGGTGATGGACATACGCTTGGTCAGCGAAAGGTCGTGATTGCGAGTGCCGGGCATCAGCAGCCGCGGATGGGTGCGAGGGCCATCGCCCCACGTGAAGTCGGGCGGTTGCGCAAACGCGGCGGGATTAAACCACATATCGGGTCCGCGTTCGGCAGGATTCGGATCCACGCCAGGGACGAGGTTGACACGCAAAGAGTCGATGAGGCCCCCGGTGTTGTTAAACTGCGGCCGCAGCGCGACCGGTTCCCCGGAGTTCAGCGAACTGATCGCGGAGACCGACCAGCCATCGAAGAAATGCCGCCGCCAATCGTCGTAGGTCATAAACGCCTTGCGTGAACCGAAAGGAAGGTCGTAGGCGAGGTTCACCGCAAGCCGGCGCGGCACGTTCGAAGACGTCAACGACCATTCGTTGTTCTTGTTGTAGAAGTCCTGCACGCCGTAGGGTCCCGAATAGTCGTCCATCTGCTTGGAGAATTCGAAGGTCGCGTTCAAGGTCAGACCGGCGGACGAGCGCCTCTCCACACGCAGCGACGCGGCGTTGCGCTTGTAGTTGCCCACCGGCCAGGAGCTGTAGACATCGAAGCGCTGATACTGCGGGTAGGGGCGAATGGAGCGGCGAAACTGCTCGCTATTCAGAGCGTCGCGAAACCCGAGGTAGCTGAGCGGAATGGCATTTGGATTCGCCGCGCTGTTCGAAACGAAAAGCCGCTGTCCGCGCGAGTGCCCGAGGCTGAGACTAAAGATCGTTTGCCCTGCGATTTCGCGTTCGAAAGACAGTCCCGCCGACTGATACATAGGCAGCGTTCCAGACATGTCCACCAGGTCGGCCGTTGTGAAGTTCGCGGCATCGGGCCGCAGGTCCGGCAGCGGCTGCGCAAGGGGCGGCACGCCCGCGCCCAGCGTGATAGCAGGTTGGAGCTGAATGTTCGGTGAAACGAACGTCGGGGTACCGACGAAGCCTTGCGTTGCCCACTGCGTTGTATAGATTGGGAAGTTGCTGAAGCTGAGTCCGTAGCTGGCGCGAACCACGCTCTTGGGGTTCGCCCCCGGGTTCCAGGCAACTCCGAAACTGAACTCGGGCCGGACGCGAGCAGGCTGGAAGGCCCGGCCCCGGCCATCGCGCGCAGCGAAGGCCAGCGCGCCTGGACGGCCGTTGGCCGGATTGATGGCGTTCAGGTCGACGGATGCGAAGCGATCGTACTTTTCGACGCGCGGACGGGTGACTTCCATCGAGACCCCGGCGCTGATGTTCAGGCTTTTCGAATACTCATAGTTGTCGCGCAACTGGAACGAAAAATAGCGGCCCCGCCAGTAGGAAGGGTTGTCGACAACGGTTACATCCGCCGACTCGGCATGACCGAGGACGAAGCTGGCCCAGGAGTGGCCCGTGTTGTTGATGCCGGGCAGCGACGTGATCGACGGACCGAACTGAAACGAGCCGGCCGGCGTTTGCGGCATGAACGCGTTTACCTGATACCGCCGCGCGATCGCGTTCATCCGGAGCCGGTGTTTCGCGATCCTCGTGGAAAACGATTGGGTCAAATAATAGTAGTTGTGGGAGCTGCGATAGTCCGGGTAGTTGCGGCCCATGCCGCCGTAGGTGCCGAACCGGAAGATGGGGAACGAGCTTCGCAGCGGGCCGCGCAGTCCGAGCTGTTCCAGAGCGGTCTCCTGGCCGGCACGGCCGTTGATGCTGCGGTCCGAGATGACGTCGAAAGTGACGGTATTGATCGTGTTGGCGCTTCTCGTGAATGTCCAATCCAGCGTGCCCCGGCGGGCGGAGAAATCCCGGTCGTTGTTGGCGGAGTCGGCAATGGTATCGAAGTAGCGAGGCGCCCCGGCGAATCCGTTTGTGAAGGAGCCGGTGAAGGAAAATCGGTGTTTTTCCAAAGCCGTGTGGTCAACTTTCACGATCATGCCGTTCGCAGTATTCGTCTCCGGCGAGAAGACGAAATAGTTGTTGCGGAAAAACGGGCCG
>VFZO01000104.1 GCA_016871155.1 Acidobacteriota bacterium
GCAACGGCGCGATAAGCGTTGTGAGCACGGCCATGACAACCACAATGCCATAGGTCTTCTGCGAGACCGTGCCCATCGTCGCGCCGATCTGCGCAACGACCATGCCCACCTCGCCGCGAGGCACCATGCCGCTGCCGATGCGTTTCATCTCCTCCCATCCCATTGGCCACGCGCCAAGTCCGCAACCCACCAACTTCGATAGGACGGCTGCGAGGGTGATGGCCGCGGCCAGCCAAAGCGTAGGCCCATCTTTCAAGACGTTGACATCCATGGCCAATCCGATTGAGGCCAGGAAGAAGGGCACCAGCAGTTCGGAGACGCCTTGCGCCAGGTCGTGAACACGGTGGGAGACCGTCTCCGCCAGAGCGACGCCAGCCAGGAAAGCGCCGATGATCGCCGCCACGCCGGCCATCGATGCCAGCCACGCCAGCGCGAACAGAAGAATCATCGCCATCGTGAACTGCGACTCGCCGCCTTTCATCCGCTTTTCCACTCGCGGCAGCACACGTCCGATGGTTCGGGAGCCGACGCTGACGACGAATAGGGTGAAGCCGATTGAAATCGCCGCGGTGATTCCCAACTGCACGTAGTTCACTTGCCCCTGGGCCATCGAAGAAACCACGGCCAGTACGATCAGGCCGAGAATATCGTCGATTACGGCGGCGGCGAGAATGATCCGGCTGGCCGTTGCGCTTAGCAACCCCATGCTTGCCAAAACTTGGGCGGTTATGCCAACGGAAGTGGCCACCATCGCAGCGCCGACGAACAAAGACTCAATGTTTGTCGCGCCGCTGGCGGAATAGATCGCATACCCGGCTAGTAGCGGGACGATCACACCGAGCGTTGCAACGACGGTAGCCGTCTTTCCCACGCTGGCCAGGTCCGAGGGCCTGACCTCCAGGCCAACGCGGAATAGCAGAAACAGGATCCCGAGTTCGGCAAGCTCCTTCACCGATGCGGGGCCTACCCACCCCAACAGGCTGGGGCCGAGAATAACACCGGCCACAATTTGCCCAACGATGTTTGGGAGCCGCGCCGCTTCGCACAATTCCCCCAGTAGTTTCGCCGAGCCGAAGACCAGAAGCATGGCAAGCGGAAGGCTCGCTGTTGCGTCGCCTCCGTGCATACTTACTACTATGGCACCCCGCCAAAGAACATCGATTCCGGCCTACGAGCGGATCGCCGCCGGCTTGCGCCAGGCGATCGCGGAGGGCCGGCTGGCCGGTGGCACCCGGCTGCCGTCCGAGAGGGAACTTGCTGCCGGGCACGGCGTCAGCCTGATGACCGCGCGGCGCGCCTTGGTTGAACTCGACGCGCAAGGCCTGGTGACCCGGCGCATGGGATCGGGGACCTACGTGGCGCCGGCTTCCGGCGGTTCGCGCCGATTGCGGGATCCCCATGAAGAATTTGCCGCGCCCGAATGCCGCCAACGCGATGGCGTGCGGCAATGGTGGGCCGGCGGCGTGCTGGTTGTCGAGGAGCGCATTTTGCTCTCGCAGGACGGCGCGCTGGGCGCGAAGCCGCTGTTGGAGTTTCTCGATGGCGCCGCCGCATGTGCCTCCGAAGAGATCTCCGCCTCCGGCGACGCTCTTCGAATCTCCCAGACGATTTATGGTGCCGGTCGAGAGGTACTGGCAACCCGGGAAATGCTTGTTCACGGGCGCGGCGTCAACGCGCTGCTTCCTCGACGATGATGTCTTTCCAGGCCACGCGGACTCGCCCCGCGAGGTCGCAGACGGCCGCGCGCAGCCGATAGGCGCCAGGCGCCGTCAGGTCGAAAGAGACCCTGCTCGGTGCCCGCGGAATCAACGTCTGGTAATCCTCCCCGGCCGGGCCGTAGAGTTCCCAGAACACCTCGTCGTTCTCGTAGACGCCGCTCCGGTTCGCGCCGCGCGTGTTGAAGACTCGGTCCGGAACCGAGGCGACGGCCGTGAACGTATTCCCGGCACGGGAGATCTCGACCGAGAGCCGGGGGCCGTCTTTGCGCTGCGCCGCCGGCCTGGGCTCGATGCGCACCACGCGCGCATAGCCCGTGGTTTCGACGTCATCGGGAACGATATCGAACGCAACTTTGCGCCGCAGCGCCGATTCGATTTCCGAGAAAAGGTGGTGAAACAGCGCGCGGTTGCGGCCCCGCTCCAGATTCAGTTCCGGTAAGCCCCATTGCAGACCCTTGCCCGAATGCACGTGTCCCAGATCGAAGCCAACGGGCACGACAAACGCAGTCGTGGCGGCGTTTCGAAGCTGGGTCAGGTCGCGCTTTGGGTGCGCCGCGGCATGGCGCGACAGGGTTCGCGTCAAGGCCAGGACCTCACCGAACGGAACGCACGCCAGTTGGTAGGAGTCCCAAAAATGAAAGCGCGTCGCCCCGAGATCGTAGGCGCGCGTCAACATGGCGGGTGCGTCCGGGCGGTCCACCGCGCCGTAGATGGAGATGCCCCACTGTTTGCCGTGAGCCCGCGCGGCTCCGCGTAAAAAGGCGGCGAACGGATCGATCAAATGCCTGGGATTGCCGGGAGGGATGGCCACTTCAAACGCCATGTTCCATTCGGGGATGGTCCGGCGGGACCCCACCCGTCCGGCCGGTTCCCACACAATGGCCTGCACGGATCCGGCGCTCAGTTGATGGGTCGCGGTCGATACCATCGTTTCCCAGGAATAGAGGTTCGCCTGCGGAAGCGAGAGCGATCCGGGGTCAACGTCCGCGCGCTTGGCCAGAGTTCGTTGCAGTATCCAGGGCGCACCCTTCTCAATCACTTCGGCGAAGTGCTCTACGAAGCGATCGAAGGCGAGGCGCGGTGTGATCTCGCGCCGGAAAACCGCGTCCTTCGCCAGCCGCGGCCGCAGGTGGTGATCCCGCGTGCCGACCGCCGGTTCGTCGACGAAGATCGTGGGACCCAGATACTGGGAGCGGTATAACATCTCCGGGAACGGCAGGGTTTCGGCGTCGCCCCAGTAGTACATGCCCAACTCGGCGGCCCAGGCCACTTGGGACCCTTTTGCATTTACCACGGTCGCGCCGGCGTCGCGCAGCGCCTGATAATCGGCGCGGGTGAAGGGGATGTACTCATAGTCGGACCCGTCGTACCGGCGGGTTTCGTCCTTTTGCCGGCTGTTGTGCGCCGGACCGATCCACAGGTCCGGACGCAAGGCGACAATTCGCGTCTTGGCGGGTAAGGGCGCGGCGACCGCCGGTTCGGACGTCTGAATGTACCGGTGCCCGAGGTACTCCCCATTTCTGGGCCACAGCGCCAGCCAGCGAGCAACGGAAGGCAGCACGGGAGTTCGCGTGACCGCGTCCACGTATTCTACGGGCGTGTCCGTTCCCTCCTGCAGTATGTAGCGCTTGCCCGTATGCCAGACGCGGAATGTCTCGCCGTTCGCTTTTCGGGCGGAAAGGTATTTATCTTCTACGACTTGGAACGACACGACGGTGCCGGGCCTCGGTGGGTCCATTCGGTAGGACTGGGCGGCGAGGGCTATCGCCGCCCAGAACAAGGCGAACCGCATCGGATAAAAGTATCACCGTTTCGGCCGATACGACCTGTGTGGAAGCATTCAGCGGCAACGAACGGCGCAAAAATCCGCGGAAACGCACGGCGGCGAGCGGAAGCCTGACCCTTTGGATGGAGGCGCCCAACGGCGACTGGTCCCAAATTCTCTGTGAATTGGGCGACAGGTCCGAGACCGGCGCCGGCCTTCTTGTGGCGAAGCCGCTGACGGCGAAGCAGAACGTTATGTTGGAGGGTGGCGGTTTCGCCAGTCCGTCGGGTGGGCGTGTGAAGGGTGTGGTTGCATGGTGCCGGCCCACGGTGGACGGACGCTATCGTGCCGGCGTTTCGCTCGAAAGCGCCGCGAAGGTTCGCGAGGAGTCTCCCGATGGCTGGGTCGATCATTATGAGGTAATGGAGCTTAGCCCGAATGCCACCCCGGAGACGATCTTTCGCGTTTTTAAGCTGCTGGCACAACGCCTCCATCCGGACAACATCGAAACCGGAGACGCCGATCTCTTCCGGCGTCTAATGGAGTCCCACAAGGTTTTGTCTGAACCGGAAAAGCGAGCGGCGTTCGATGCGGAGCGAACCCGGCGGCAGGGTGTTCAATGGCGAATCTTCGATCAGAACTCCGCCGCGCCCAGTGTGGAGCATGAGCAGGTGAAGCGTAGAGCGTTGCTGAAAGCGCTTTATATCAAGCGCCTGCGCGACCCCGACCATCCCGGTATTAACACTCAGGAGATGGAGCAACTCCTCGGAACTCCTCGCGAGCACCTGACGTTCACGCTCTGGTTTTTGAAAGAGCAGGGATGGGCTAAAGCGACCGACAACGGCCGGTACTCGATTACCAGCAAAGGCGTTGAGCAGGCCGAAGTTTCGCGGGCCTGGGACCCCGAAGCTGCAGTGCCGCAGCGTCTGCAACTGGAGCCGGCGTACTAGCTACCAGCCAACGGGTTTGCCCTTGTTCTGCTCGTCCAGCCATTTTTCGAGCGGAGCGAAATAGTCCTTGATGGCGGTCGCGTCCATTTCCCGTTTTCCTGTAATAGCTTGCAAGGCGTCCGGCCAGGGTCTGCTAAGCCCCATGCTCAACATGTCATTCAGCTTTTTGCCGGCTTCCTTGGAGTTGTAGATGGAGCAACGGTGCAGCGGAGTCTTACAGCCGGCCGCATCGCTGAGCGCGCGATGGAACTGAAACTGCAAAATGTGGGCGAGGAAGTAGCGTGTGTAGGGGACATTGGCGGCCACGTGGTATTTCGCAGCCGGGTCGAAGTCGGTCTCGCCACGGCCGGAGGCTTCCACGCCCTGGTACTTCCGGCGCAACTCCCACCATTTCGCGTTGTAGTTCGCTGGCGCAATCTCGCCGGAATAGACCTTCCAGCGCCACTGGTCGATCATCAGGCCGAATGGCAGGAACGAGACCTTGGCCAGAGCCTGTTTCATGAGCAGGCCGATGTCGCCGCTCGGGTCGGTCGCCTTGTCGAGCAGCCCAACTTGCACCAGGTATTCCGGCGTGATCGACAAAGCGATCGTGTCGCCGACCGCCTCGTGGAACCCATCGTTGGCGGAGTCCCGGAAGAAGAATGGCAGCTTTCGATAGGCCCGCTGGTAGATGTTGTGGCCCAGTTCGTGATGGATCACCGCGAACTCCTCACCGGTGATCTGAATACACATCTTGATACGCAGATCCTCGTCGTTATCCACATCCCACGCCGAGGCGTGGCAGACCACCTCGCGGTCCTGCGGCTTCACGAACAAGGACCGCTCCCAAAACGTCGGCGGCATTTCCTGGAAGCCGAGTGATTGGAAGAAGCGGTCCGCGTACCGCACCATCTCTTTCTCATCGAACTTCCTCGTCTTCAGGATCCCGGTGAGATCGAACGCCTTTGGCATTCCCTTCGGCTCCAACAGATCGTAAACGTTATCCCAGGACTGCGCCCACATGTTGCCCAATAGATGCGCGGGCAGCGGGCCATTGGCCGGTACCGCATCCGCGCCGTACCGCTCACGCAGCTTCCAACGCGCGTAGGCGTGGAGCTTGACGTAAAGCGGACGCACCTGCTCCCACAGGCGGTCCACCTCCTTCGCGAACGCATCGGGCGGCATGTCGTACTTCGAGCGCCACATGGCGCCCATGTCCTTGAATCCCAACTCGCGGGCGCCTTTGTTGCCAAGTTCGACAAAGCGCTGATAGTCCGTCTTCATTGGCCGGGCGATCTTGTGCCAGCCCTGCCACAGATCGAGCAATTCCTTTGGATCCCGGCTGGTAGCCTGGAGCGACGAGATCGCCGTCAGATCCAGACACTTGCCTTTGTCAGCCGGCGCGTCGCGGCAGTATTTACCGGAACCGTACGTGGATTCCATCTTTGCGACGAGTTGCGTCAACTCGGTCGCCTCGGCCTTGTTCGACGGCGTCGCCAGTGTCAGGCCGATCTTCAATAGGTGCAGCTTTCTGCCCACATCCTGAGGCAGTTTCAGCTTGTCGAACTTCGTGGCTGCCTTGGCATAGGTCTTTGCGGCGTCGATGAAACGCTCGTTGGCGAGCGCGGCCTGCATCTCGCTGTCGGGATTGATGTAGGTGGATTGCAGCCACTGCGCCCGGTTCAAGTAGTTGGACTGCTTCAGAAGATCGGCCTCGGCGTTCTCGACGAACCGGCGGGCTTCTTCAACGGTCTGGCAAAACGCGGAGAAGGCGAAAAGGGCTGCAATCAGGCGCATACCGCCATTGTAGCCGCGCGCGGCGGACTCAAAGTTGCACTCCACACCCAGCCACGCTATGATTAGAAATTGCGGGCCATACGTCCGCGCGCTTAGGGTGTGCATCCCCCCATCACTTGCCCTCCCGTAAACCGTAGTCAATCCAAAGAAGGACAAACCGAGAGGTTCATCATGTACGCAGTCATCGAAACTGGCGGAAAGCAATACCGCGTGTCGCCCGGCGCGACCTTACGGGTCGAAAAGCTAGCCGGCGAGCCAGGCTCCGATGTGACTTTTGACAAGGTACTTGCCGTCGTTTCCGACGCCGGCGAGGTTTCGACGGGCGGCAGCGCCAAAGTCAGTGCCAAGATCGACCGGCATGACCGAGACGAAAAAGTCATCGTTTTCAAATTCAAGCGCAAGAAGCAGTACAAACGCACCATCGGCCATCGCCAACACTACACCCAGGTCACTGTGACCGGGATCGACGCGTAAGGAGAATCTGTCATGGCATCAAAAAAAGGTCTCGGCTCCACTAAAAACGGTCGCGATTCGAACGCGCAGCGCCTGGGCGTGAAGCGGTTCGCCGGTGAGCTGGTCACGGGCGGATCCATCCTGGTTCGCCAGCGCGGCACACCGTACAAGCCCGGCGAAAATGTCGGCCGCGGCAAGGACGATACTCTATTCGCCCGCGTGTCCGGAATCGTAAATTTCCGTGACCGCGGCAGCATGGGCAAGTTCGTCTCCGTCACGCCAGCCGAATAGTTTTCGGTATCCAACCAACCCGAGCCGCCGGTCTCCGGCGGCTTTTTCTTTGCAGGTCTCATGTTCATAGACGAGGTAAAAATCTGGGTCAAGGCCGGCGACGGCGGCAACGGCTGTCTGGCCTTTCGGCGCGAGAAGTTTGTCGCCAAAGGCGGACCCTCCGGCGGCGACGGCGGGCGCGGCGGCAGTGTGTTTCTTGTCTCTTCACAACACCACAATACGCTCCTGCATCTGCGTTATAACCCGGAGCACAAGGCGGAGCGCGGCCGGCACGGGGAGGGATCGAACTGCACCGGGCGGGAAGGCGAGGGTCATACCGTGGAGGTGCCCGTCGGCACCGTAGTGTATGACTGGACGACCGGCGAGCAACTCTTCGACTTCACCGGGCCGGGCCAGCAATGGATGGCGGCGAAGGGCGGCCGGGGAGGCCGCGGCAACGCCCGTTTCGTAAAGCCCTGGCACCAGGCGCCGACCGAGCACGAGAAAGGGTTTCCGGGCGAGGAGAAGACCTTCCGGCTGGAATTGAAGCTGCTGGCCGACGTTGGCCTGGTTGGATTTCCGAACGCCGGCAAATCCACCCTGATTTCGCGCATCTCGGCGGCCCGGCCCAAGATCGCCGACTATCCGTTCACGACACTGGAACCGAACCTCGGGGTGGTTCAGCTTCCGAATGAGCGCAGCTTCGTGGTGGCCGATATCCCCGGTCTGATCGAAGGAGCGCATGAAGGCCATGGGCTGGGCGTGCAGTTCCTCCGCCATATCGAGCGGACGAAATTGCTGGTCCACCTGGTGGACGTCAGTGATATCACCGGCCGCGATCCACGGCGCGATTTCGACATCATCCGCCACGAATTGGCAAGTTACAGCCAGGAATTGGGCGCCAAGCCGATGATCGTCGTTGCATCGAAGATCGATGCGGCTCAGGATCTGGAACGGATCGACGCCGTGGAGGCGATCGCCGCCGAACACAACCTTCCATTCCTGCGCATCTCCAGCGCCACGGGCGAAGGGCTTGAGGAACTCAAAAAGGCGATCGATTCCCGGTTAACGCCACTGGTGGAATAACCGGTCTTGCTTTACGGCAAAGAAAAAGCGAAACTACGCGTATGAATCTCTCGCTCGGCTTCCCTGAGCCGGACTCGCAGGATCCGGGCCTGTCGCTGCGCCGGCCGTCGGGCCTGGATGGCGCGCTCGCCCGCTTTCAGGAGTGGCTGGCGAAGCCGGAGTCTCCGGTCCGGTCGATTCAGCACCAGCCGGCTCGCGAGGGCGAATATTTGGCCATGCCGGAGCAGGTGCATCCCGCACTGCGGGACGCCTATAAGACCCGCGGCATGGAGCAGCTCTATAGCCACCAGGCGGAGGCCTTTACGGCCATCCAGGCCGGGCAAAACGTCGTCGTGGTGACACCCACCGCGTCCGGCAAAACGCTCTGCTACAACCTTCCTGTTCTGAACTCGTTGATCGCCGATCCAGGCGCGCGCGCCATGTATCTGTTTCCGACCAAGGCGCTTGCCGAGGATCAATTGCAGGAGTTCCAGGCGGCCGTCGATTCGATTCGCATTCAAGGAAAGGCGCCGGAGATCCGGGCCTTCACCTACGACGGGGACACGCCCCAGGATGCGCGCAAGGCGATCCGTGAGCGCGCCAACGTCGTCTTTACCAATCCGGACATGCTGCACGCCGGAATTCTGCCGCACCACACCAAGTGGGCCAAGGCGTTTGAGAACCTGCAGTACTTCGTCATCGATGAGCTCCACTACTACCGCGGCGTGTATGGGAGCCATTTGGGCAACATCCTGCGGCGGGTACGGCGAATCTGCGACTTCTACGGGTCGAAACCCAAGTTCATCTGTTCTTCAGCCACCATCGCCAACCCGAAAGAGTTGGCGGAGAAGCTCACCGAACAGCCGTTCCACCTCATCGAGCGAAACGGGGCGCCTTCCGGAGAGAAGTACTTTATCTTCTACAATCCGCCGGTTGTCAATCGCGAGTTGGGTATTCGCCGCAGCTATATCCATGAGACCCGGCGCATCGCGAGCGAGTTCCTGGACCGGGGCCAGCAAACGCTGGTGTTTACCAACAACCGGCTTGCTACCGAAGTTCTCACGACATATTTGAAAGACGCGGCCACCCGGAACCCTGCACTGGACGGGCGAATCTCGGGCTATCGCGGCGGTTACCTTCCCAAGGAGCGGCGGGCGATTGAGCACTCGATCCGGAGCGGCCAGATTCGCGGCGTGATCGCCACCAACGCCTTGGAACTTGGAGTCGATATCGGTTCACTGGACGCAGTCGTGATGGCCGGTTATCCCGGCACCATTGCGTCCACCTGGCAGCGCGCCGGCCGCGCCGGCCGCCGCCAGAAACCGTCGATTGCGGTCATGGTGGCCTCCAGCGCTCCGCTGGATCAGTACATCGTCGAACACCCGCAGTACTTCTTCGACAGGCCTCCGGAGCATGCGCATGTCAACCCGAACAACC
Organism: Acidobacteriota bacterium; assembly: GCA_016871155.1. Taxonomy (GTDB): domain Bacteria; phylum Acidobacteriota; class Terriglobia; order Bryobacterales; family Bryobacteraceae. Next base: position 9,435 of record VFZO01000104.1, read on the forward strand.
TGGAAATCCTGCTCAATCACCTGAAGTGCGCGGCCTTTGAACTGCCAATTCGCAGCGGGGAAAAATTCGGATCCCTTGAAACGGGCGACTTGTGCCGTTTCCTGCAGGAACTCGGCGTTTTGCATCTCACCGGGGAGACGTGGCACTGGACCTCCGATACCTACCCGGCCGACGCGGTCTCGCTGCGCGCCGTGACCAGCGACAACTTCGTCGTCGTAGACACGACCACCGAGCCGAGAGTAATTGCCGAGGTGGACTTCACGTCGGCGCTCACCACGCTGCACGAGAAAGCCATTTACCTTCACGATGCGAAGCAGTATCAGGTGGAGCGTTTCGACTACGAGAACCGTAAGGCCTACGTTCGAGCCGTGGAATGCGACTACTACACGGACGCCATCGACTATACCGAGGTCAAGATCCTCAACGAGTTCGACCGCGCGGATGCGGCCCGGCATGGCGACGTGCGCGTCAACCGTCAGATTGTCGGTTGGAAGAAGATCAAGTTCTATACCAACGAGAACGTCGGCGCCGGGAACCTCTCCATGCCTGAGCAGGAGATGCATACGACTTCGTTTTGGCTCCACTTCGATGAAGGGTTCCTGGCGAGATTCCCCGATCTGACTCCTACAGAAAAGCAGAATGGGCTGGTCGGGCTCGGCAACGCGATCCGCGCCGTTGGCGCTCTGTTGCTGATGTGCGATCCGAAAGACCTGGGCGTGACACTGACCGAGGATTCCACCGAGCCTTCGCGCGACTACCGGCCGAACCTGTACGTCTACGATAACTATCCCGGCGGCATTGGTGGCAGCGCGCCGCTGTTCGAGATGCGGGCCAAGCTATTAACCGGAGCGGCGGAACTGATCCGGAGTTGCACCTGCGAACACGGCTGCCCGAGTTGCGTCGGCCCTGTTGGAGAGGTCGGCGAGCGCGGCAAGGAAGTGGCGCTGCGCGTGTTAGCGGAGCTTCGGCAGGCCTAGTTTTTTCAGCTCCTCGACGCCCTCCGGCTTGTTCAACTCCCAGTACTTCATGCGCTCGCTTCGGATCATCCGCGCCAGAATGCCATCGGAGCTCGAGTAGACCACGACGCGGTGCGGCGCGGCCTTTTCCACAAGAAACGTTCGAGAGCGGCCGTCGCTGAGCGCGGCGGTGTACTCGTCGACGTCGAACTCGCCGGAGGGCAGCTTCACACCCGCGGACTTGTTGCGCGCAAGTTTCGCCGTTCCCCACACACGCGGCCCATTCTTGAAGCGAGCCGCCTGCAGAGCCATCAGCACGGGCACCTCGCGCGTCTCGCCTTCTTTCATCGCGGGCCACGCCATGCCGCGCGCCCACAGCATCAGGGCGTCTTCGGTAAGCACTGCCGGGGCTGGAGATTTCTCGGTCAGTTCCTGGTCGCCCTCGCCGTCGAAGTAGCTGTGACTCATGAAGCGCACGTCGCCGTCGTCCAGGAGCGCTTGTTTGAAAAGGTTGCCGCACCACTCCTGGCTGGACCAGGCGATCTTCGTCGCAACCCCGGCGGGACGGCCGTTCACGGACTCCAGTGCGATAAAGGACTGCAGCATCAGGTTGTAGTCATAGATGCCCGTCTGAAAATCCTCCACCAGGTTTAGCTTCATCACCGGGAATTCGTCGCTCTTGGCGCGCAGCCCGGGGTCGCTCTTCACTCGCAGGGTGTTGGCGAAGGTCTCGGTGACAAAGATTGCCACGGCCGTGCCGTCCCGTTTTGCGCCGTAGCGCGGGTACTTCAACTCATACGAAGTCAGTTCCGCGGATCCATCCGACCAGGTCTTCCAGAAAGCGGCGTCGTAAAGAGGCGACGCCTTGTCGGTCACCTTTTTCTCCGCTTCGGGCTCCTTCTTTCCGGCGCACCCGGCCAGCGTAACGAGCAGCAGGAACGAAACCATTCGCATGGTTTCTATTGTTCCACTTATGCGATCAGGGCCTTGACGACGTTTCCGTGCACGTCGGTCAGGCGGAAGTCCCGTCCAGCGTGGCGGTAGGTCAACCGCGTATGATCGAAGCCGAGTTGATGGAGGATTGTCGCGTGCAAATCGTGCACGTGGACTTTGTTCTCGATGGATTTGAAGCCGAACTCGTCGGTGGCGCCGTAGGCCAGCCCGCCGCGAATGCCGCCGCCGGCAAGAAGCACCGTGAACGCGGGCGGGTTGTGGTCACGCCCGCAGCCTAGCTTTTCGAGCCCCGAATTCTGAATCATCGGCGTGCGTCCGAACTCGCTGCCAATCACGATCAAGGTCTCATCGAAGAGTCCGCGCGCCTTCAGGTCTTCCACCAGCGCGGCGATTGGGCCGTCGACCTTCTGGGCCAGCTTGGAGTGGACGCGAATATCGTCATGGTTGTCCCACGGTTGCCCGTTGCCGTAGTAGATCTGTACCATGCGCACACCGGACTCAACCATGCGTAACGCCATCAAACAGCCGCGGCCGAAATCGGAGATATCGTACCGCTCACGGATCTTCGGCGATTCTTTCCGAATGTCGAGCAGGCCGCCGGCCTCCATCTGCATGCGGAACGCCGACTCCATCGACTCCATCGCGCTCCGGAGATTCGCCTGATCGCCGGCTTTGCTCAAGTAGTGTTTGTTCAGCTTATCGAGCAGCGCCAACTGCGCCTGCTGTTCGTCGATCGTCAGATTGTCGTTCCGAAGATTCTGGACCAGCTTTTCCGGCTCTACGGCGCTGTTTTGAATGTGAACGCCCTGGAAGCTGGACGGCATGTAGCCCGAGGTCCACAGCGACGAACCGAGCACCGGAAAACCGGGACACAGGACGACGAAGCCTGGCAGGTTCTTGTTCTCGGTCCCCAGGCCATAGGTGACCCACGCGCCTAGGGACGGGCGGCCCGGCAACTGATGCCCGCAGTTCATCACCTGCAGCGATGGGCCGTGGTTGCCATTGTCGGTGTACATGGACCGGACGACGCAGAAATCGTCGATCCGGCGCGCGACGTTTGGGAAGATCTCGCTAACTTCGATGCCGGATTGACCGTGCCTCTTAAACTCCCAGGGCGAACGCATCAAGGTGCCGGACGCGCGATCCGTGCGGATTTTCGGGCCCGGCATGGGTTGGCCGTCGTACTTCGCCAGCGCCGGTTTGGGGTCAAAGGTGTCGACCTGTGACATGCCGCCGTTCAGGAACAGAAAAATGACATGCTTGGCCTTCGGCGCGAAGTGGGGCTGCTTGGCGGCCCCTTGCAGAGTTCCTTGCAGGCCGGCGAGGCCGAAGCCGCCGCCGAGTGTGTGAAGAAATTGGCGTCGATCGAACATTGCTAGTTCACGCTCGAAAACTCTCCGGAGCCCAGGAGAGCCTGCAGGTAGCGAGGCCAGGCCTTGGGACCCTTCGTCAAGTATTCTACACCCAGCTTCATCTCTTCTGCGTCGGGCTTGCGGGAGAACAGCAGCTTATAGGCGTGATCGATCCGCGCCGGGGGATCCGGGCCGGCCTCTTTCGACAGGCGCTGCTCCAGAACCTCCGCCTGGCGCGCGACGAACTTGCTGTTCAGCCAGAACAGGCCTTGCAGCGGACCCGCGGTCACCGGGCGTTCATCGGTGGAGGCGTTGGGATCCGGAAAGTCGAAAAGCGCCATCGTCGAATCCAGGCGCGTGCGGCTGACGGTCAGGTAGATGGACCGCCGCGCATTGGCGTCGGATAGCGGCTTCGCCTCGCCGCCCGTTGTGCGGTCCAGCGCGCCAGACACCGCCAGGACGGAGTCGCGCAGGGTCTCCATATCCAGCCGGTGCTTCAAGTCGAAACGGGAAAGCAGTTTGTTGTCCGGATCCTGTTCCGTGTTCGCGGCCTCTGTGGACAAGCCATACGTCTTCGATAACAGAATCTCCCGGTGAATCGCCTTCAGGCTCCAGTTCGACTCCACGAGCTTATTAGCCAGATAGTCGAGCAGTTCCGGATGTGTCGGCCGTTCGCCCATGCGGCCAAAGTTGGAAGGCGTCCGGACAATGCCGCGCCCGAAATGGTGCTGCCAGATCCGGTTCACGATCACGCGCGCCGTCAGCGGGTTGGCTGGGTTGACGATCGCCTCGGCCAACTGCCTGCGGCCGGAGCCTTGCCGGAACGGTTCCGGCTCGCCTTCGCACAGGACCTGCAGGAAGCGGCGCGGCGCGACCTCGCCGGGCGTCTTGGTGTCGCCCCGAATCGCTACTTTCACGTCCGCGGGCTTGGCGCCCTCCTTCACCGCATGGACGAACGGATACATCGGAGGCAGATCCTTTTCCAGGGCCTTGATCTCGTCTTCCAATTTCTCGACGTACATCTTGCTGACCCCGCCCAGGAACCGGCGGATCTCCTTCGCGTTGTAGAAGAGGACGCCGGCGGGCGCGCGAAAGCCGTCGATGTTGTACGGGCCGTTCGCGATCTCCCGCCACTGATAGAACTTCAGCACCGGCAGGGCAACGATATTCGTGTACTGCCGCGTGCGTTCATCCTTGATTCCCTTTCGTCCGCCGAACGCCACGTAATTCTTGTCGTCCACCTCTTTCGATTCGTCGAGCAACTCCAGCAGGAATTTCTGATACTTCTCGGCGGCCTCTTTTACGGCGGGGGCGCCCGGCTTCGAATCGATCACGTCGTACCAGGGCTTCAGGTAGGGATGCTCTTTGTCCTGGCGGTTCGCCAGGTACGTTTTCCAGCGGTCCAACGTCTCAGGGTCCAGTCCGCCTTCGGCCGGCGCGCCCGTGTGCGCCGCAAAGAGGTAGCGGGCCGTGTCGCGCGCCAGCAGATCGACAAGCTGCTTGGTCTGCTCGGCGAGATAGTCGTTGAGGATCTCCTTCAAGCCGTCGATCTTTTTCTTTTGGTCCTCGTATCGATTCACCTGTTCCGCGTCGACCAGCGGGTGCTGCGCGGTCTGCGTGCTGCGAAAGACCCCGAGCAACGAGTAATAATCCTTCGTCGGAATCGGATCGTACTTGTGGTCATGACACTGCGCGCAACCGACCGTCAGGCCCAAAAACACCTTGGTTGTCACATCCAGTTGGTCGTTCGCGCCGTTGCCGATCGCCTGGAAGCCCAGGCCTGCCATGTGCGGCCGCGTGTCCTCGAATAGCTCCGCGGCGATCTGTGCTTTCACGAACTGGTTGTAGGGCAGGTCTTTGTTGAACGCTTCCACCACCCAATCGCGGTAGCGCCACGCGTTCGGCAACGGCGTGTCTACGCCGGCAGCAAGCAAGCCGTCGGAATACCGGGCGAGATCCAGCCAGTGCCGCGCCCAGCGTTCGCCGTAGTGCGGCGAGGCCAGCAGGCGGTCCACCACCTTCGACTTCGCAGCCGGGCTGACGTCGGCGAGAAACGCGTCCAGCTCGCCGGGCGTTGGCGGAAGGCCGGTGAGGTCCAGCGTCACGCGGCGAAGCCACGCATTCTTGCTCGCCGCCTTCGCGGGTTTCAAACTCGCGGCTTCCAGTTTCGCGAGCACGAACCGGTCCACGCCGTTCCCTGCCCAGGCCCCGTTTCGGACGGCCGGCGGCGCGTACTTTTTCACGGGTTGGAAGGACCAAAACTTTCGCTGATCCGGTGTGATGGTTGTATTCGTCGATTGGATCTGCTCCGTCTTTTCGGGCCAGGGCAAGCCGCGGCGGATCCACTCCTCCAGCGCGGCCACTTCGGTTTTCGCCAACAGGCCGATTGGAGGCATCTTCAGCCGGACGTGGGTGCGGCGAACGGCCTGAATGAGCAGGCTCTTCTCCGGATCCCCAGGCACCACGGCCACGCCGGATTTGCCTCCCTTCAGTACGCCCTCGCGCGAGTCGAGACGCAGATCCCCTAGCGCACCGCCGGTGTGGCAGGCGTGACAGTGGGTCGCCAGGAGCGGGCGAATCTTGGACTCGAAATACTCGGTGTCCTCGTTGGCGGCCAACGGAATGGCGCACAGCAGCAGCTTGGCCAGCATAGCGACTACAGTTTATCGTTTTCCAATGCCGTAGACGGCGGCCGCCGCTCGGCCGTCCTCCCGCGCCGGTCGTCTTGCGGCGCCTAGACCTGGAGCCGCCCGGCCGGCTTGAATCGGCGGAAGACGGCCTGCGGCAAACAGGGCGGCGGGCCAATCCGGAGCGGATCCAAAAATCTGTATTGAAATTGAGTGTTCTATCTGTCATAGTACACGTGTGATCCCATTCCGGCTGACATTCCAACCGGGCGTTTCGATCAGCGAGCAGGTGGTGTACGCCGCGAAGAAAGCGCTTGTGGCCGGACAACTGCGGCCGGGCGATCCGTTTCCGTCCGTCCGCGCGCTGAGCAAAGCGTTGAAGATCAACCCGAATACCGCGCACAAGGTGCATCAGCACCTGCTGGCGGAAGGCGTGCTGGAGATGCGGCCCGGCATTGGAGCCGTGGTTTCCAAGCCGCCGGCAGGCACGCGTGCGGAGCGCGGCCAGCTCTTGGAGGGCGAATTGGAACAGATTGTCGTGGAAGCGAAAAAGTTGGGTCTTCGCCTGGACGATGTGCAATCGGCGTTGGCGGCACACTGGGCGCGCCTGAATGGAGGACAGCGATGAGCGGGCCAATTATTACCGAAGGTCTGTCGAAGGCCTTTGGACGCACAAAGGTCCTGGACGGGCTTTCGATGACCGTGCCCGAAGGCAGCGTCTATGCGCTGATCGGTTCGAACGGCGTGGGGAAGTCGACCACTTTAAAGCTCCTTTTGAACCTGTTGGGCGGTTACTCGGGACGCGCCTCCGTGTTTGGCGTGGAGTGCGCCCGCGTGGGCCCGCGTGAGTACGCCCGAATCGGCTACGTGAGCGAAAATCAGGAACTGCCCGAATGGATGACCGTCGCCGAATTTCTCGCGTTCTGGCGTCCGTTCTATCCGAATTGGGATCCGGCACGCGAGGACGAGTTGCTGCGCCTGTTCGCACTCCCTTTGGACCGCAAACTGCGCGACCTTTCCCGCGGAATGCGAATGAAGGCGGCGCTGACCTCTTCGCTCTGCTACCGGCCCGAGTTGCTGATTCTGGACGAGCCGTTCTCCGGCCTGGACCCGCTGGTTCGCGACGAATTGGCCGAAGCGCTGCTGGAGCAGTCAGATAGTTCCACCGTCCTGATCTGCTCGCACGATCTGGCGGAAATCGAGAGCTTCGCCAGTCACATCGCCTTCCTCGATCAGGGCCGGTTGCGCTTCGCGGAAGCGATGAGCGGGCTAACGGACCGTTTCCGCGAAGTAGAAATCACGATGGAGGCTGCGCGATTGCCGGAGCGCTGGCCGCAGCATTGGTACGGCGCCGAGGCTGGCAGCGCCGTCGTTCGTTTTGTTGAGACGCGCTTCGACGCAGCGGCCACCGAGCGCACTGTACGGGAATTGTTTCCGGAGGCGCGGCAGGTGGAGCTGCGGGCCATGCCGCTGCGAGCCATTTTTGTGGCGTTGGCCAGGAAATCTAGGGAGGCGGCATGATCTGGCACATCTTAAAGAAAGACCTTCGGCAACAGCGCCACTGGCTGCTTGCCGTGCTGGCGCTTGCGCTGCTGGCTACGGCGCTGATACTGAAAGGCGCAGGCTCGCAGATGGATGCCCACGACGATACTTGGGAGTGGCGCGGAGCGGGCGCTTTGTATGCGGCCTTCTTCCTGAGCCTCGGCGTTTTGATCACCAACCTGATTCACGCCGAGGCGCTGCCGGGCGATCGGCAATACTGGCTCGCGCGTCCCATCCGCCGCATGGATCTGCTCGCGGCCAAGGCCATCGCTACCCTCGCGGTGATCGTTGCCGCCGTGCTGATCGTTCATACGGCGCCCATCGCAATCCTCGGGCTAGGGCAGGCGGCGTTGCTCCCGGCGTTTGGGAAACAGGTTGCGCTGATCACCTTGTGGGTGTATCTTCCCGTCGGTCTCCTTGCGGCCATGACGCGCAATGTCCAGCAGAGCGCGCTGTGGCTGGTGTGCGCAGCCGCGGCTTCGCTCGGTGTGGTGAGCCTTGCCCCCCTCCGGCCGGGCTTCATGCCTAACGTCGTAGCAGGAGGAGTATTCGCGTTTGGCGTGCAGTTGGTGTGCCTTGGAGCGATCTGCACGATCCTGATCGCCTATGTGTATCGAACCCGAAATGTGCGATGGGTCCGGTGGTTCGCTTGCGCGGGCTTTTCGTTCACATTGTCGATCCCATTCTGGCTGCCTGCGCGTGTGCACTCCGCGGCGTGGCGGGCGACCTCCGTCCTGTCCGTGCCGGACGATGCCTGGCAGATCGAGTTGGATCCGAGCCGCGGAACGGGTCCGAGTCTGCACGCCGTTTCCTGGGTAAAAAAACTCGTGATCCCTGTCCGCATCAAAGGTCTGGAGAGCGGATGGGAGGTGCGGGCGACTCACTGGAAATTCGCGCGCCTAACGGCTGGCTCCGCCACGCTAAACCTGGCGGAAGGCCCCGGGCCGTTTGTCGAAATGCGGGATGGCCAGCCCTGGTTGAGCGTTTTCGTGCCGCGTACTTTCTTCTACAGCCACGTGCACTCGGACGTGAGTATCTCCCTGGAAGGCTACGTGACAGTGCTGGGCCCCCCAGCCCAGACGAAGGTGCCTGTGGCGGGTGGCGTGGCCCGATTGCCCGGCGTCGGCGAATGCCGAGCCTGGTACTGGAATGGCCTGCGCGTCAGTTGCCTCGGCGCGTTCTGGGGAGTTCGGGATGTGACCGCGATTGTCAGCGGGTTGGGTCCTCAGGATAGCCGTCCGGTCATCTTCCGGCAGCTTGCCGAGCCCTGGCCGCTTCTTGATCGCATGCCTGTCGTTCCTTTGTCCGCGCATGGCAATAGTTTCGCCGGACGAGCGAGCGGAGAGCACGGCGATCTCTCGGTGATCTTTGAAGTTCGGGACGCCATGGCACGCGTGGAGCGGCCGATCTATCTGAGTGGGTTCTCGCTCGGCAAGTATGCGACAGTCGACTAACCTGCCAGAATCGCGGCGTGCCATTCGGGCCACGTCCAGCCGAGCTTGCGAATCTCATAGTAGAGTTTGCCGCCGTGCGGCGGGTGGTTGAAATCGTATGCTTTCATTGGCCGGAAATGTTCCTGACCGATCGGAAATCCATCGATCACGCGTTTCTGGGACCGGAAGCACGCAAGCATCGCCGCCTTGCGCGATTGTTGCGCCTTCGTCAAGATAACGGTCTTTGACGCCGCACCCTCCACGAAGGCGTGCGGAGTGTAGTGTCCGCCGGCGGCATGGTAGAGCGGGAATTCCCAAACGTTTGGCAGCGTATGGAGCGCGAACGCGAGCGCATCGTGATCGCCGTGGCCGCCCTCGTAGGCGTGGGTGTAAATCAAGTCCGCCTTCACGTCCTCCGCGGCGCGGCGAATCTCCTGCCAGTGCAAGGGTGACTCCTGATCAGCGATGTCCAATTGAACGTGGCGGGACTCGGGTATGCCCGCCATTGTCAACGCCTGGCGCACCTCGTTCCGGCGGGCCACCTTGTAGGCGTCCCTGGTCAGGAATCCGGCGCGCAGAGCATACTTCAAGTTTCGCGGCGCGGAGTCGGTACCGTGCAGCACGAAGATCTCGTTGCCCGGTTCGGTCAGGACCGAGAAGCAGCCGATGGTTTCGTCATCCGCGTGGGCGACGGCGACTAGGATGCGCATTCGGTACCATTATCGACGTGCGCATTGGCATCACGTGTTATCCGACCTATGGCGGCAGCGGTATTGTCGCGACGGAATTGGGCTTGGAACTCGCCAATCGCGGGCATCAGATTCACTTCATCACCTACGCGAACCCGATTCGTTTGAGCGACCGCCCTGATATTTTCTATCACGAAGTCGAGGTGATGAACTATCCACTCTTCCAATATCCGCCCTACAGCCTGGCCTTGGCATCGCGCATGGCGGAGGTGGCCGAACAGTATTCGCTCGACCTGCTGCACGTGCACTATGCGATTCCGCACTCCGTTTCGGCGATGCTGGCGCGCGGCATGCTCTCCTCCAAACGGCGACTGCCGTTCGTCACCACGTTGCATGGCACCGACATTACCTTGGTCGGGCTCGATCGGTCCTACTTTCCCATTACGCGCTACTCCATTGAGCAGAGCGACGCCGTGACCTCGATTTCCGAGGATCTGAAGAGGCAGACCATCGAGATGTTCGGCATCGCCAAGCCGATTGACGTAATTCACAATTTCGTCAACGTAGCGCTCTACAAGCCGGCGGCGGCGCGCCAGCCCGGTTGCCGCCGCCTGATCCACGTCTCGAACTTTCGGCCAGTGAAGCGGGTGCTGGACTGCATTCGAATTTTGGCCGCCGTGCGGCGGGAAGAGGAGGCCGAACTCTGGATGGTGGGCGACGGGCCCGACCGGGGCGCCGCCGAGCGGCTGGCGCAGGAGTTGGGCGTAATCGACGCCGTTCGTTTCCTGGGAAAACGCAACGACATCCCCGCGCTGCTGCCGGAGGCGCATGTGCTGCTCATGCCAAGTGATATGGAGAGTTTTGGTCTGGCCGCGCTGGAAGGAATGGCGTCTGGCGTGGTTCCGGTTGCGACGCGAGTGGGTGGCGTGCCGGAGTTGATCAACAATGGCGTTACCGGCTTCACGCGCGAGGCGGGCGACGTGGAAGGGCAGGCCGAGTGCGTCATCCGTCTGCTCTCCGACAGCGCGCTGTGTGGACGAATGGCGCAAGCGGCGCGGCGCGACGCCGTGGAGCGGTTCTCCACGGACCTGATAATTCCGAGATACGAGGGCGTCTATCGCCGCTTAATTTCCGACTTCCTTGCTTGACGCGGTGGCCGGCTCCGGCCCCCAGTTCTCCCGAATGACCATCGATTGGTCGGAGAAAAAGCTCCGGCGGCCGGTGCTGTTATAGGTTTCCGGCACAACCGTCAGCGTGTAGCCGCCCGGCGTCCCTTGCATTTGGAATGTGTAGCCGGACTTCTTGCCCTTCGCCAGATCTCCCGGCAGAAGGTCCGCAGCAGCCGCGCTGGCCTGCCCGCTGGCCGGCGGGCCCAGTTCCTGCAGTGTCACAGCGTACTTACCGAACTGCGATTGGTATTGCGTCTGCGTCGTATGTACCGTGCCAATCATTCGGATCGCCGCCAATTCGTTGGCCTGCATCTTCGCGCCGCTAACCTTTGGCAGCGCGATGGCCAAAATCACGAAGATGATCGCCACGACGATCATCAATTCCATCAATGTAAAGCCTCTTTGGCGGCGGCTGCGCTGGCGTTGCATAGTTATATTCTAAGACGTGCCCCGGCGCGATTCCGTTTAGGCAAGTTTCCAGGGCTTTCTGTAACGCCGCGTAACAAGGGCGTTG
>VFZO01000105.1 GCA_016871155.1 Acidobacteriota bacterium
CGGCCTTATCCCCCACCACCTGTTCCTTCGCGTCGTCCCACTGAATGCGCCGTCCTGTGCGCAGTGCGATGTTCCCAATGTGGCCGGCCTTGGTCAACCGATGGCCATACTCCACGTCACAGGTCGTAATCTTGCGGCTCTTGATGGAGTCCAGGAATTCCCGGATGTGGCCGGGCGAATCGGGAATCGAGACCGACGGCTGAGGCAGGTCCGTCTCCTCCTTGCCCTTGCGCAGCAGCTTGAACCGGTTGTAGTCGTTGACCAGCGTGCCATCGGTGCCTTGAAACGCGCAGCCGATTCCCCAGTTTTCGAATCCCGGAGGGCCCTGCGGGTTCAGGGACCACACGACGTTCAGGCCAGGATACTCATACTGCACTTCCATCAGGTTGGGTGTCTCGGCGTTGTCGTCGGTCAGTTCGCGGCGGCCGGAGGCGGATGCGGACTTGGGCGCTTTCAGGTCCAGCGCCCAGTAGGCGACGTCGGTAATGTGGCACCAGAAGTCGATAAACATGCCGCCCGAATAATCCCAGTAGTAGCGGAAGTTGAAGTGGGAACGGTTCTTGTTGAAGGCGTGCTTGGGCGCCGGACCCTGCCAAAACTCGTAGTCGAGCGTTGCAGGCGGGGCCGAATCCGGCGGCGCACCGATCCCCTTGGTCTCCGAAGTCTTCCAGATGGCGACGCGCTGGATCTTGCCGATGGTACCGGATTGAATGTGCTCAACGACGCGCCGGTAGGTCGGCTGGTCGTTGTGGATATGGTTCCCCATTTGGGTTACGCGGTTGTGTGCGCGCGCAGCCTTCACCATCGCGCGGCCTTCCCCAATGGAATAGCTCAGCGGCTTTTCCACGAAGACGTCCTTGCCCGCCTGGCAAGCCTGGATCATCGGCAGCGCGTGCCAATGGTCCGGTGTTGCGACGCACACCGCGTCGATGTCCTTGGAGGCGATCAACTGCCGGTAGTCCTTAAACGTCTTCGGTGTGGCGTTCCGTTCTTTTTTCACGTATTCAACGGCCTGATCCACATGTGCGGAGTCCAGGTCGCAGATCGCCACCGGGTTCACGTCGGCGTGGCGGAGAAACCCGCGGAGGCGGTTCATACCCATCCCGCCCGTTCCGATGAACCCGACGTTGATTCTGTTGTTCGGCTGCGCCAGGCCGGAGCGAAGGAAGGCGGGCGCGGTGCCCGCGAGCGCGATGATTTCTCGGCGTGTCATTGGTTTTGCAGTTGATAGAAAAGGTAGTCGGTTCCCGGCGGCACATGGCCTAGTTGGCGCAGCATCGCCATCACTTGGCCGCGATGCAGCGTCGCGTGATTGACAATGTGCAGAAAGACTTTCCAGTGCGCCATGCGATGGCTGCTGCCGTCCAGGCGCCGGAATGCCAGGTCCGCTTCGAACAGCTCATCCGGCGCGCGCTCTACGAAGTCGAGCAGAGCGCGGTGCACATCGGTCCAGACGCTCTTAAGGCTGTCGATATCCGGTCCCGGCTCGGGATCCTGGAACGCGGCGAGTGTCCGCCCCTCCAGCCGCGCCAGCCAGACGCGGTCCGCGTAGTAGATGTGTTGCAGCGTACCCAAAACGCTGGTGTGCGAAACCGCGAGATCCTTTGTAAGCTCGCCCGCCGCCAGACGGCCACAGGCATCCAGCAGTTTCAGCGATGCCCAGCGTGTGTATTCGAAATGAGTGAGCAGCGCCGCGCGGGAGATCGTCATACCTCTTCGATCTTACGCCGAACTGCGCTTGCGCAACTCGTCGACGCTCACGGCCAGAATAATCACCGCGCCGATGATCACCTGCTGCACGTAGGGATTGATGCCGAGCAGGTCGCAGCCGTTCGCCAGCAGACCCATGATGAATCCGCCGATCAGTGTGCCAGTGACGCTGCCCTCGCCGCCTCGCAGGCTGCCCCCGCCAATCACGACTGCGGCGATCGCCTGCAGCTCATAGCCCTGCCCGGCCGTCGGTTGGCCCGTCATGAGCCGCGACGCTTCGATCATGCCGGCCAGGCCCGTCAGCAGTCCGCAGATCGCGTAGATCATCGTCGTGTGGAACTTCACGGGAATGCCTGCGTACACGGCGGCGTCGTTGTTGGAGCCAATCGCAAACGTGTATCGCCCGAGCCGTGTGTGCTCAAGCACGAAATGCACCGCTGCCGCGCAGGCCACCAGCAAAATGAGCACGAACGGAACGCCCACCACCGTCCCCTCGCCCAGGTATGAAAACGCCTTCGGAATCTCATGCACGGGGAGCCCGTTCGAAACCACCAGCGCCAGGCCGCGCACAATGCCCATGGTCCCCAGCGTGACAATGAACGGGCTGATTCGCAGCTGCGTGACCAGAGTCCCGTTCAGCAGTCCGAACGCCGCGCCCGTTAGAACGCCGGCCAGGACGCCAACCGCAATCGGCTGCCCTTTTGACATCGCCATCGTTCCCATCAGGCCGCCCATCGCGAGGATGGAGCCGACGGAGAGGTCCACGCCGCTGGAAATGATGACCAGCGTCATGCCCAGCGCCATAGTGTTGAACACCGCCGTCTGCCGCACAACGCTTGAGAGGTTGGTGGCGGTAAGGAAATGGGGAGACGCGACTGCCAGGAAAACAAACAGGCCAATCAGGGTCAGAAATGGCAGCAGGCGCTGGATCATTGCAGTTGTGTCTCCGGCGACTCGAGTGTTGCGAGCCGCATTATCTCTTCTTGCGTCGTGCGTCCCGGAAGCTCACCGGCGATCCGGCCCTGCCGCATCACCAGGATGCGATCGGCCACCTGCAACAACTCCGGCAACTCCGAACTCACCATCAGTATTGCCGCCCCGTTCCGAGCCAGCTTATCCATCACTTCGAAGACTTCCACCTTCGCGCCAATGTCGATACCGCGCGTGGGCTCGTCGAAAAGGAACACTCGCGCGCCTCGCGATATCCACTTCGATATGACCACCTTCTGCTGATTGCCGCCGGAGAGCCTGCCCGCCTTCTGCGCGCCGGTGTCGCAGCGAATGCGAAGGCGCTCGATCTCCGCCGCGGTGATTGCGCCCTCCCTTTGGCGGCGAAGAACGCCGAACGGCGAAATCGCATCCAGGCCGGCCATCGTCACGTTCCACGAGATCGGAAGCTCGCGCGCAAGGCCTGTTTTTTGCCGGTCCTCTGGAATCAGCGCCAAGCCCGCGTTCACGGCGTCGCGCGGCGAACGGATTCGGGCCGGTTTCTCCTCGATCCACAAACCGCCGTGCGCGGCCGGGTCCAGCCCGAAAATCGCCCGGCAGAGCTCCGTTCTCCCGGCGCCGATCAATCCCGCAAGCCCTACAATCTCGCCTGCGCGAACGGAGAGCGACACATCCCGTACGGAGGGCGGCGCGCAGAAATTATGTACCCGCAGCATCTCGGCCCCTGGCGGCACTGGCTCCCGGTGGTACAGCGCCGCCACCTCCCGGCCCACCATGTAGCGGATCATGCTCGCCGTTGTCAGCGTCGCCATAGCTTCGCTGTGGACGGTTTCGCCATCGCGCAAAACCGTCACGCGATCGCCGATGCTGCGCAATTCCTCCATCCGGTGCGTAATGTAGATCACGCCTGTGCCGCGATCCCGCAACGTCCGGACAATCTTGAAGACCTCGTGGGTCTCCGCCTCGGAAAGCGACGAAGTCGGCTCGTCGAAAATCAGAAGCGATGTGCCGTTCTGAATTGCGCGGCAGATCTCCACCAGTTGTTTGCCGGCCGGACTCAGGCGGTCCACGCGCCATTCGGCTTGCAGCGGAAACTTGTGTTCCCCGATCAACCGGCGAGCCTTCTCCATCATCGCCGCGCGGTCGATCATTCCAAAGCGGCCCTGAATTTCGCGGCCCAGGAAGATGTTCTCAGCCACCGATAGATGCGGGGCCAGCAGCGACTCCTGATGCACCATCGCTATACCGACGCGAGCCGCTTCCACGGGATTGGCAAAGTGCACGGACTCCCCCCGCCACCGCATGTCACCGCCGTCGCGTTGATACATTCCGGCGATGATCTTCATCATCGTCGACTTCCCGGCGCCATTCTCGCCCATTACGAGATGAACCTCGCCCGGACGCACCTCAAGGGCGCCGCCGCGCAATGCGACAACTCCGCCGAAGCGCTTCTCCACGCCTTTCATCTCAAGCAACATGCAAAAGGCCTAGTGTAGCTCAGGCGCTTAGCCGTAGCTCTCTTCGGCCGGCAATTCCTCCAGAAGATTCTCGAATTTCGTGAACTCATGGAGGAACGCGAGTTTTACCGTGCCCGTTGGGCCATTCCTTTGTTTCGCGAGAATCAGTTCGGCCTTCCCGTGCAGGTTGGCGTCGAACTTCTTATAGTACTCTTCGCGAAACACGAACATCACCATGTCGGCGTCTTGCTCGATCGATCCGGATTCGCGCAGGTCACTCAACTGCGGACGATGGTCGCCGGGCCGTGTTTCCGGGGCCCGGCTCAATTGGCTCAGAACGAAGAAAGGGCACTTCAGTTCTTTCGACAAAAGCTTCAATCCACGCGACAACTGGCTGACTTCCTGCGTGCGATTCTCGCTCCGTCCCGGTGTCGACATCAACTGCAGATAGTCGACGATGACCAGGCCTAGCTCCGCTTCTCGCGCGATACGCCGGAGCTTCGCGTGAATGTCGATCAGCGTGATGTTGGAGCTGTCGTCGATGTAGATCGGCGCGCGCGCCAGGTCGATCGTCGCCTTCTGCAGCAGCCGGCGTTCGTCGCCGTTCAGGTAGCCTTCACGGAACTTCGTCTGTGACACGCGCGCCTGTGCGCAGATCATGCGAGTTAGCAGAGACTCGTTCGACATTTCGAGCGAGAACACCGCCACGGCCTTCGGCTGCGCCGGATTCATCGCCACGTACTGCCCAACGTTCAGCGCCAACGCCGTCTTTCCCATCGCGGGCCGGGCCGCCAAAATGATCAGCTCGCCGGGCCGGAAGCCACCGGTCATCTCGTCCAGCTTCAGGAAACCCGTGGATGTGCCGCGCACGCGCTTCGCCGGATCCAGGAAGGCATTGATGCCGCCTTCGAAGCCATCGATCACTTGCCGTGGCGTCAGCAGCGCATTCGTCACCTGCGCTTCGCCCAAGCGCATCAGCTCTTCCTCGGCCGCCGCCAGAATCTGGTGCGGATCGTCGGATCCGTTGATGCAGCGATCAATCATCGCCTGCGACGTGAAGATCATGTGCCGCAGTATGGCCTTATCCTTCACGATCTTCGCGTAGCTATCGAGATTGTAAAGCTGCGGCAGTCCGTCGTCGAGCGATACGAGATAAGAAATACCGCCCACCGCGTCCAGTTCGTTGAACCGCATAAGCTCGTTGGCCAGCGTTACGCGGTCTATCTTTTCGCCCCGCTCAAAGAGTTGACCCATGCGGGTGAAGATGAGCTGATGCGCCTGTAGGCTGAAGTCGCCGGGCTGCACCATCGCCGCAATGTTCAGAAAGCTTGACGAATCCAGCAGAATGGCGCCGAGCACGAATTTCTCGGCTTCCAGGTTGACCGGAAGCCCTTTCTGCATCACGATGTCGTTCGGCTGCGCCATCTATCGTTCGACTTTAGAAAAAGCTCTGTCCGTGCGCAACTCCGGGAAATCCACAGCTTTTCCTACCGCAATGATATTTGAAAAGTTTCCAGCGTCTCGCCTTTCGCCTGCTCCAGCCGCGCCACCGCTTTATTGAACTCCAATTGAGCCACCACCGCGCGCCGCCTGGACTCGATCAGTTCATTCTGCCTGGTAAGAACGAAGAAATTGGTCGACTCGCCGGTCTGGAATAAACGCAGCTCGCTGTCCAGTTTCTCCTGCGCTGCCTTCACCGCGGCATCGGCCGCGGCGATGCGCTGGCGTGATGCCTGGAGACTCTGCAACGCGTTGCGGACCTGCGCTTCGATCAACTGTTCGACCCGCATCCGTTCCAGGTTGATCCGCTTCTCTTGAATCGACGTCTGCGCCAGTTGGGCTTGCGCGGTCTGATTCCGGAGATTCAAATCGATCTGTAACCCCACCTGTACCGATGGAAACCGCCCGCCGAAAAGACTCGCCAACGCCGTTCCGTAGCCGCCGTTCAGAAATGAGGGCAACGCGCCGAAGTTCGGAGGCGCCAGTGCTCCCAGTCCGCCCGCCCGGCTCAGTTGATTCACTCTATCGTAGAGAACAACGTTGGAAGCGCTAAACGGATTGTCGGTGGCAGCCACGGATCCGGCCAGGCCGCTGTTGGCGAAGGCCCCCACCAGGTTCACCTGCGGCTTCAGTTGATTCTGCTGCAGCGATTTCTGCACATCGTTCACTTCGCGGCGCTGGGTCAACTGCTTGAGTTCCGGCCGCCGCTTGATGGCGGAGGTTACTGTGTCCTGCAGCGGCGCCACCGCTTCGACGACCGCCGGCTTGGCGGCCGTGGGGATTAATTCATCCTTCCAGATCTCACTCTCCCGGCCGCCGGCAAGCAATAGCTTTAGGCCGTTCTCAATCGTGTTCAGCGCGTCCACGTTTGCGAAGTAGGTGTCCCTGCGGCGCTCCAGTTCGGCTTGCGACGCGGAAAGTTCCACTTGTGCCAGCGCGCCGGCGTCAATCTGCCGTTTCGTGCGCGCCAGTTGTTCCTCGCTCAGCTTCACGCCTTCCTCGGCCACCTGCACCGCTTGCCGCGCGGCGGCCAGGTCCCAGTAGTTCTGCTCCACGCGGGCGATCACGTCGATCACGCGCATTTCGAAGTCGAGTTCCGAGATGCCAATCTCCCTGGACCGGATTTTGATCTGGGCCCGATCCGGGTCGATGTCCTTGTTGCGCAAAAGCGGCAGCGAGGCGTTCAACACCAGCCGTGACGTCGTGAACGGATTCAGCGACGTGAACGAGTTGTTGGTGGATGTCCGCGTGTTGTCGAAGGCCGTGCCCCATTGAAACCCGCGCCACGGCGTGCGGCCGCGCAGGCTGAAATCGTTGGTGAAGAAGTCTTCGGTGAGCTTACCGCTCGCCGATTGCAGCACCGTTGTGGCCGGACTGTTGCGTTTTTCGAAGGAGGGTCCGAAACGGAACACCGGATCGAAGGCGCCCTTGGCCGCTCGCAACAACTGTTTCTGGGTATCGATGTTTGTTCGCTCGATCTCGATCTCCAGGTTGCCGCGCAGTGCCGTCTCCACCGCTTCCTTGAGCGTGAGGTTTCGTTTCGCCACGCTCACGCCGATGCGCGCCGCCTCCTGTGCGGAGGCGCTAAAGATCGACAGCAACAGCAAGCTGGTAGCCGCCAGCTTGCGTCCGCCGAACAACCCGCGAATGCGCTTCCACAGACCAAATGCTGCCAGGTCGTCGAACAGCGAGTAAGCCACCGGTGTCACCAAAAGCGTCAGAAGCAGACAGAGTGTCTGTCCACCGATCACGACGATCGCCACCGTCCGGCGCGTTCCGGCACCGATGGAGTTGCCAAGCGCGAGCGGCAACATGCCCGCCACCAACGCGGCCGTCGTCATCAGGATAGGCCGCAGCCGGTCCTCGCAGCCCTTGTAGATCGCCTCCAGCCGGGGCAGTCCCTCCCGCCGCAGCGACTTGATGTGATCCAACTGCAAAATCGAGTTCTTTTTCACAATTCCGAAAAGCACAAGAATACCTACCGAGCTGTAAATGATGGAAAAATTCTGCTTGAACAACACCAGCGAAAGTACGGCGAACGGCACCGACAACGGCAGGCTCAGCAGGATAGTCACTGGGTCGATGAAGCTCTCAAACTGTGCCGCCAAAATCATGTACATGAAAGTGATCGAAAGCAGGAACGCGAGGATATAGCCCGTCATGGCCCGGCCCAACTCCTTCGTCTTGCCAATGGTGCCGCTCCGGTATTGCGGGGGCATGTTGAAGTCGCGCACCGTGTCGTCCGTAATCTTCAGAACCTCTGACAACGACTGCCCCTGGCCAATCGAAGCCGAAATCATGATCTGGCGTTGCCGGTTCCGGCGGTCGATCGTAATGGGGCCCGTCGATTCCCGCATTGAGGCCACGTTGGAAAGCGGCACGTTGCCGACTTTGGTGGAGGGCACATACAACCGGCTCATCGCCTCGGGCGACTGCCGGAACTCCTCGGTAACGCGCAGGCCCACGTCGTACCGGTCGTCGCCTTCGCGAAACGTCGTTACCTGTTCATCGCCGGCTACAAGCGTGCGGATCGCCGTGGCGATGGAAGCGGCGCTCACCCCCAGCTCCGCTGCTCTGTCGCGATTGATGTGGACGCGGACCTCCGGTTTGCCGGCCTCATACGACGACTCGATATCCAGCACCCCCGGCGTCGCCTGCAGTTTGCTCACAAGGGCCGTCGCGTACTTGTCCAGCAACTCCAGGTCCGGCCCGCTCAAAATGTATTGAAAATCCCGGTTGGGCCCCGAGCCCTGGATCACCGAAGGCAACTGCACCGCGATCACCAGATCCTTGTGCTTGCGCATCAGCTCGCGTGCCTGCGCCATGATTTTGAACTGATCGATGGGGCGGTCCTTCGGGTGAACCAGCTCCACCAACACCGTCCCGCGATCCACCTGCTGCCGTGCGTCGGAACCGATCAGCGTCATCAGATGCAGCACGCCGGGAAGCTTTCGGAGATCGGCCTCGATTCCGCGCAAGACGCGATCGGTTCCTTCCAGGGATGTACCCGCTGGCATTCGAACCGTCACTTCGAACTCGCTTTGATCGTCCTGCGGAAGGAAGTCGATGCCGATCCGCTTGAAGATCGGGCCCGTCGAGAGCACCGTGGCGATTGCCAGTAGTGCGATAATCCAGCGGTTGCGCATGGACCAGCGCAGCAATGCCTGGTAGGGAACGTCCACGATCTTGAACAACCAGGTATCCTTCGTCGCGCCCGAACCGTGCGACGCTTCCAGTTTCAGGAAGCGGCTGCATAACATCGGCGTCATCGTGAAGCTGACGAGAAGCGAGACCATCACGGCGAACGCAGCGGTGAATCCGAAGCTCGACATGAACCGGCCGACGATTCCGGCCATGAACGCCACGGGAAGGAAGACGACCGCCAGGCTGAGTGTGGTCGCCAGGACCGCAAGCCCGATGTCGCGCGTGCCTTCGATCGCCGCTTCCATGGGGGACAATTTCTTCTCTTCGATAAATCGAAAGATGTTCTCAAGCACCACAATCGCGTCGTCGATCACAATTCCGACCATAAGTGTCAGGGCAAGCATCGTGATTTGGTTCAATGTGAATCCCATCGCGTTCATCAACGTGTAGGTCGCGATGATTGACGTCGGAATCGAGATCGCCGCTATCAATGTGGACCGCCAGCTTCGCATGAAAATCAGCACGACAAGCCCCGCCAGAACGCCTCCCAGAATCAGGTGTTCCTGCACGGCTTCGAACGAAGCGCTGATAAATCCCGACTGATCGCCGACGTAGGCGATCCGAAAATCGGGCGGCAGCGATCTCTTAAGTTCCTCCACCCGCTCTTTTATGTTGTCGATCACATGCAGTGTGTTCATCCCGGCCTGCTTGCGCACTTGCAGCACCACGGCCTCGTTGCCGTCCAAACGAGCGCTGGACCGCGTCTCTTTGAACCCATCCTCAACGCGGCCGATGTCGCGCAATCGCACAGGCGTGCCGCCGCCCGCCACCACAAGCTCCTCGAAGTCCTTCACTCGTGTGATCCGGCCCAGTGTGCGCACGCTCAGCTCGCGGGAGCCCTGGTCCAAACGGCCTCCTGGAACCTCGATGTTCTGCGACGCAACGGCGGCGCGAATCTGATCGATATTGAGGTTGCGGCTCGAGAGTTGCGGGCCGTCGAGCCATATTTGAATCTGGCGCTCGCGCTCTCCAATGAATCGAACCTGGCCCACGCCGTTGATCGTCTCGATGTCTTTCTTGATGCGGTCGTCGACGAACTTTGTGATCTCCCGCAGATCGCGATCCGCACTGACGACAATGTTGATGATTGGCGACGCGTCCGTGGCCAGCTTTTCCACCACGGGCGGATCCGCGTCCGCCGGCAATTGGCCAAGAATTGTCGAGACCTTATCCCGCACCTCTTGCGCCGCCACCTCGGCGTCCTTCTCCAATACGAATTGGATGGTCGTCCGCGATAGACCTTCGGCCGAGTTCGACATCAACTCGTCCACGCCGCTCACCGTGTTCACGGCCTCTTCGATGCGCTTGGAAACCTGTGTCTCCACCTCCTCCGGCGAAGCGCCCCGGAGAACTGTCGTCACCGTAATGATCGGGAACTCCACTTTCGGGTACAGATCCACTCCCAGCTTGCGATAGGCGTCCAGGCCGAGAACCACGAACATTAGTATCAGCATCGTGGCGAAGACCGGACGTTTGATACAGATTTCGGCGAGTCTTTGCATGGATTACTGCCTCACCTTGGTGCCATTAGTCAATGTCGACAACTCGGAGATCGCCACCCGGTCCCCATCCGCGAGTACGCCGCCGGGAACCTCCACCATGCCGTCATGTTCGATGCCGGGCGTAAACGGAATCGCCTTCGCCGCGCCCCCTTCAATCTTGAAAAGTCTGTTCAGTCCGGCGATGCTGTAGACCGCCTGTTTCGGTACCATCACGGCTTGGGACGCCTGCTGTGTGACCAGGCGGATTTCGGCGAACATCCCAGGGCGAAGCCGGGCGTCCGCCTTTGTCAGGCGCGCCTCGGCGGAGAGCGTCCGGCTTCGCGTGTCGAGCGAAGGATTCAGTTCCCGCACAATGGCCTCAAACTCGGCGCCCGTGGCGGCGTCCGTCGCAAACTGCAATCGCGTGCCTGGTTTCACGAGGTTCGCGGCGACCTCGGGAACATCCAGGCGTAGCCGCAGTGGGTGGACTTTGACTAACCGGAGGATACCTACGTTGTCCTTCACATACTGGCCCGCCGAAATGAGTTTTTCGCCGACAACGCCGTCAAACGGCGCACGGACGATCGTGTCTCCGCGCCGCTTCTCGGCGAGTTTCAGGTCGGCTTCCAACGACGTGACGTTCATCCACAACGTACGTAGTTCGTCCCGCGCCGCGTCGACGGAAGCCTGGCGGGCCCGGTACGCCTTCTCGATCTCGTTGAAACGGTCCTGGGCGATGTCTCCGGACGTAACGAGCTTGGCCGCGCTTTCAAACTTGAACTTTGTATCCTCCAGTTGCGCCGTCGCCTGGCGGACCGCGGGCGTTGACTCCGGCGGCGCGATCTTGCCGTTGTAGGCAGGCAGGCCCAGCCGCGCCAGCGACTGGTTCAGCGCCCCTCGCGATCTCTCCACCTGCAGGTCAAACTCGGTCCGGTCCAGTTCAACCAGCACATCTCCCTTTCGAACGGTCTGTCCAAAATCCGCGCGGATCGCCGAGATCTTGCCGGGCACCTCTGTCGAAACCGTCACCGTCTCGTCCGGATGCAGCGTGCCGGTCGCTGCGATGGATCGTTCTAATGGGCGGCTTACCGCGGCCGCGGTCTTGACGGCGATGGGCGCGGGCGCCGCCGTGGAGGCGGCTTGCGCCGTGGTTGGTTTGTTTTCCTGCTTGGCGCAGGCCGTGAACACGAGTACAGCGAGGATCAAAAGTGTCCGATTCATACCGATTGAATTCCGTTCAAAAAAATACCCACCATGTTCTCGACCGCCCGCTTCCTGCTGGCGCGCACGATCTTGAATCCAAAGTGCAGTTCAAATATGCAGTAGTGGTGCACCGTGCCGACGAACACACGCGCGGCGAGCGTTGGGTCCAGCTTCCGCACTGTTCCCGCCTTCATCTGCCGTTTCAAATACTCAATGACAATGGAGTAAATCACCTGAGCGTGCCGCTCGAAACACAGCTCGGAAAGCTCATGCTTCTCCAGTGCGCTGAAAAGAATCAGCCGGATATACTCGGGATGCCGCACCTGATTTTCCACAATCAGGGTCGCCAGCTTTTGGAAGAACACCTTCGGCGGATCGGTCAGCGCGGATTGACGCAGCCGCTCCCGCACCAGGTCGAAGGCCTCGTTGGAAGCGCCGTCGATAATCGCCGAATAGAGGTCTCGCTTCGTTTTGAAGTGGGTGTAGAGCACCGGCTCTGTCACGCCAACACGCTGCGCCAGCTCCTTCGTGGTCACACCCCGGAATCCCCGTTCGGCAAACAACGCCGCGGCGGCTTCGACAATCGCTTTCCGCCTGTCGGCCTTCGGTAGTTTTCTCACGCTCGCGTCCTAGTGCCCACTAAGTTAGTATCCACTAGGAACCGGCGGCGGCGCAACTACGCTCCGTTGTCCCGTGTCTTCGCCTTCATCTCCAGGCGCATCCGCCGCCGCTCGCCGGCATCCTCAAACCGCCGCAATTCCGCCTCCGTCTCCGGGACCACGGGGTCGATGGGCACCCGGTTTCCCGCTCTATCGATCGCCACGAAGGTCAGGTAGGCGGACGAAGTGTGCTTGACGTCCCGCGTGCGAAGGTCTTCCACAAAGACCTTCACGCCAACTTCCATCGAAGTACGGAACACCCGGTTCACCTGGGAGCGCAGAATTACCAATTGCCCTATGTGGATCGGATGCAGGAAGGTCATGTAGTCGATCGAAGCCGTCACCACCGGGCACCGCGCGTGGCGCACGGCGGCCAGCGAACCCGCCAGATCCACCAACGCCATCACTTTGCCGCCGAACAGCGTGCCAAGAATGTTCGCGTCGTTCGGCAGCGCGAACTCAGACATTTCGGAGGCCGAGCCGCGAACCGGCCGGCCTTTGGTTTCCACACTCATACCCTCTACGATAGATAGAGAATGAGCTCCCGCGCCAACACCCTCCGGTCCCTGCTTGAGCAGGATCCTAAGAATTCCTTTGTTCGTTATGGCCTGGCCATGGATCACGTCAACAACGGCGCGCTCGAAGATGCTGTGCTGGAATTTCAGACGCTGCTCGCCAACGATCCGAACTACTGCGCCGGCTACTATCACGGCGGCCAGACATTGGAAAAGCTCGGCCGCCTCACGGATGCCGCCGGGCTGTATCGCGCCGGCATCGACGCTTCCACCCGCACGGGCGACGCCCACACCCGTTCCGAACTCGAGGCGGCGCTTAGCCTTATCGCCTGATGCCTTCCGCTTCTGCGCCCGTCCTGACGGCCTCAGCCGCGGAGCGCCTGGCGCTCGCGGAGTTTCAACTCGCGTCGTCGGCGGCCGTGCTGAACGCCGAGTACGACAGCAACTTCCACTTGCGGACGCAGAGCGGCGATTTTGTTTTGAAGGCGATGCACCCCGGCTGGGAGCCGGCGGTTGTCGATATGCAGGCGCAGGCGTTGCTCCACCTGGAGCGCCGCGGCGTGGACGCTCCCCGAGTCATTCACCCTCCGCGGCCCGTCGATGGCCGTTTGATTTGGCTGCTCAGCTACGTGCCCGGCCGCGTCTTCGCAACCGTCCGTCCGCACACGGCGGACCTGCTCGAGGGGCTCGGCCGTCTGCTTGGCCGCTACGATAAGGCGCTTTCGGATTTCGATCACCCGGCGGCGGATCGGGATTTGAAGTGGGACCTCTCTCGCGCCAACTGGGCGCTTGGCCACCTTCCCGCCGCTGATGAAATTCTCCTCGCCTACGAACAAACCGTCCAGCCGCGCCTGGCAAGCGCCCGCCGCCAGGTGCTTCACAACGACGCCAACGACCACAACGTCATCGTCGCCGGCGGCCGCGCCGCCAGTCTGATCGACTTCGGCGACATGCTGCGCGCCCCGCTTGTGTGTGAAGTTGCCATCGCCGGCGCCTACGCGCTGATGGGTCAGACCGATCCGCTTGGTGCGCTCCGGGCCCTCGTCGCCGGATATCACGCCGTAATGCCGCTCGACGACGAGGAGTTGTCGCTCGTGTTTCCTCTCATGCAAGCGCGGCTGGCAGTCAGCGTCGTCAACTCGCATTTGCGCGCGCGGACAGAGCCTGACAACGAATATCTCCGCATCAGCGAACAGCCGGCGTGGGATCTGCTAAGCCGGCTTCGCCGCATCCACCCGCGGCTGGCCCACTATCATCTGCGCGCCGCGTGCGGCAAGCCCGTTGTGCCGCCGGCCATGTTTCCACGCGGCGTCGTGCCTGTCGAAACCGAGACCGGCGAAATCGATGCGTCTCCAACGGGCGGCGGTTTCACCGCTACCGGCATCGGCCGTTACAATGAACCGCGCCTTGTCTATGTGGGGCTTGCGTTCCAGCGCGGCACGGAACGGCGCACGATTCATTTGGGACTCGACTTTTTCGCTCCCGCTGGAACGCCGGTGAAAGCCGCTTTGCGCGGCGTGATCCATGCGGCGGAGATCCGCGACGCCAATCAGGATTACGGTGGCGTCGCTGTTCTGCGTCACGAAGGCTTCTTCACCCTGTACGGGCACCTCTCGGCAAAATCGGTTCGCAACCTCCAACCCGGCGCCGTGTTGGAGGCTGGTGAAGTCTTCGCCGAACTGGGCACCCAGGAGGAGAACGGCGGCTGGCTGCCCCATCTCCATTTCCAGATTCTGATGGACGGCTTCGATGACGCCTGCGCGCAACCGGGCGTCGCGTTCCCGTCGGAGCGTCTCATTTGGAACCAGCTCTCTCCCGACCCCAACAGGCTTTTGGGCCTGCCCATTCGGCCCTGCGAAGAGCAGCCCATGGATTTGCACCTCGCGCGCCGCAAGTCTCGCATCGGTCCGAACCTGAGCGTCTCCTACGCGAAGCCCATTCGCATGGCTCGCGGATCCATGCAGTATCTTTACGACACAGACGCGCAGCAATACCTGGATCTCTACAACAATGTGCCCCATGTCGGTCACTGCCATCCCCGCGTTGTCGACGCCGTGCAGCACCAGCTCGCCCTGCTGAACACCAACACCCGATACCTGAATGATGCGCTTTTGGCGTACGCGGACCGCCTCACGGCGACGCTTCCGCCGGCTCTGTCCGTCGTGTACTTGACCGCTTCCGGCAGCGAAGCTAACGAACTCGCCATTCGGATGGCGCGCGCCTGCACCGGGCGCGTTGACGTCGCCGTGATGGCCGGCGGATACCACGGCCACACGACCGCGATGATTGACCTGAGCGAGTATAAATTCGCCGGTCCAGGCGGAGCGGGCCAAAAGCCGTGGGTCCGTTTGGTCCCGGTCGCCGATCCGTACCGGAATCCGTCCGCGGCGTTCCCGGATGTCTCCGGCGCCGCCGCGTTTCTCTGCGAGTCGTTCCCTAGCGTTGGCGGGCAGATCGTCTTCCCCGGCGGGTATCTCCGCCACGCTTATTCAAAGGCCCGCGCGGCGGGCGCCGTGTGCATCGCCGACGAAGTACAGACCGGCTTTGGCCGCTTGGGCTCGCACTTCTGGGGCTTCGACTATCACGGCGCCGTACCGGATATCGTGGTGCTGGGAAAGCCGATCGGCAACGGCTATCCAATGGGTGCCGTAGTCACAACCCGCGAGATCGCGGACGCCTTCGCCAACGGAATGGAGTGGTTTTCCACATTCGGCGGTTCCCACGCGGCCTGCGCGGCGGGGCTTGCCGTCTTGGATGTCCTGGAGCGGGAGAACCTGCAGGCGCACGCCGGACGGATCGGCGCTCAGCTTCTGAAAGGGCTCCGCGAGCTTCAGCTTCGCCACGAAATCATCGGTGATGTGCGCGGATCCGGGTTGTTTCTGGGTGTTGAGTTCGTGAAGGACCGCCAGACGAAAGAACCCGCCGCGGCCGATGCGGCGCGAATCGTCAACCGCCTCCGCGAGCACAATATCTTGCTCGGAACCGATGGCCCCCTGCACAATGTCATCAAGCTGCGCGGACCGCTGCCTGTCAGCGCGGACGATGCCTCCAGATTTCTCGAGGTGTTCGATGCGCTACTGCACGAGAATCTTTGAGTCCGTCGAGAACGTCTTGTAGTTGGTGATGGCGCCCTGGACCGTGGTCCACCTCCCCTGGCCGAGCGCAAACTTCGCCCAATACGACACCAGCCCCTTTTCGCCAAACTCAAACCGGAACTCGCTTCCCTTGCGCGCCTCGCCACCGTCTCGAACGATCTGGCATTCAAACCGGCGCAGGCGGCCGTTTTCCGGCTCGATCCAATATCGCCGTCGCTGACGCATCCACTCGCCCAGATGCCCTTCCGCCTGCACCAGCCACAACCCGCGGTCCGTCTTCAATCCGCGAAGTTTGAATCCGCCGTCCAGCCCCGCCCACTTTCCAAACGCGAACCTGGCGTTCGCCTCCGCTCGCTCGTCCTCGATGCGCCTCCACGAATCGCCAACACGCCGGATCTTTTCCCCGTGCTGCCACAGAATGGTGTAGGTCTCCGGCGCCCGGCCGTTGATCGTGACCGTCTCGGTTGCGGTCAAGTTATGCGCCGGCACATCCTGGCGGCGCGCGCCTTCCAGCACCTCGAACGCCAGCGGCGGCCGGGCGGCAAGCGCCATCACGAAGCAGACACTAACCCTTCGCAATTTGCGGAATCGGCACGCCGTACACATCGGTCAGCCGCATGTTGCGCCCTTGATAGAAATAGGTGAGCTTGGTGTGATCCATGCCCAGCAGGTGCAGAATCGTCGCGTGCAGGTCGTGAACGTTCACCACCTGTTGCTCCGCCATGTATCCGAACTCGTCGGACTCGCCGATCGTCTGGCCTCCGCGAATCTTGGCGCCCGCCATCCAGATGCTCTGCGCGCCCGGGTTATGGTCGCGCCCCAGGCCGCGCTGCGAGATGGGCATGCGGCCAAATTCACTGTGGCAGATGACCAGCGTATCGTCGAAGAGCCCGCGTGCCTTCAGATCGGAGAGCAGCCCGGCGATCGGGTGATCGGATTCCGCCGCGTGCTGCGTATGATTCTCCTTCACGTCGCCGTGCGCGTCCCACGTGTCGGTGTTCTGGTTGCCGATTCCGCCGTGATAAAGCTGCACAAACCGCACGCCGCGCTCCGCCAACCGTCGCGCGATCAAACACTGCCGGCCAAACGGAGCGGTGATCGGGTTGTCCAAACCGTACAACTGCTTGGTCGGCTCCGATTCGCTCTCCACGTTCACCGCGTCCGGCGCGCAACCCTGCATCCGGAACGCCAATTCATACGCGCTAATCCGCGCCGCCAGCTCCGAGTTGCCCGGATTCTTCTTCAGGTCCAGCTCGTTCAACTCGTCCAGCAGATCCAGCCGCGCCTTCATCTGCTCCGGCGCGATCCCCTTTGGCGGCTTCAAATCGAAAATCGGATCGCCCGCCGAGCGGAAAATCGTGCCCTGATACGCGGCGGGCATATAACCCGCGCTCCAGTTCGACGGTCCGCCGAATGGGCCGCCGCGGGCATCGTAGAGGACGACGAACCCCGGCAGATTCTGGTTCTCTGAACCAAGTCCATAAGCCACCCAGGCGCCCACCGAGGGCGCGCCCATGCGGATGGTGCCGCTGGCAAGCTCGTACGCCGCCATGACGTGATCGTTGGACCGCCCTTTGAGCGAGCGGATCACCGCCAGCGAATCGGCATGCTTCGCGATGTTCGGAAAGATCTCGGAGACTGGCAGCCCGCTCTGGCCATGCCTGCTGAATTTGAACGGCGACGGCATCAGCGGGCCCGGATGCCCTTGCCGCACGACGATATCGCCCTTGCCCGCCAAGGGTTGGCCGGCGTACTTGTCGAGCGCCGGCTTCGGGTCGAACGAATCCATCTGGCTCAAGCCGCCGTTTAGGAAGATAGAGATCACCCGCTTCGCCCGCGGAGCGAAGTGAGCCGGTTTCGGCGTATGCGGCGAGGTCACCGCCTCGGTGTTCTGGCATCCGGCGGCCCGCGCCGTGTCCTGATTCAGCAAACAGGCCAGGCCAAGGCCGGCCATACCTTGCCCGGTCTCGAACAGGAAATCCCGGCGCGACGCAAATCCGTTTGGCAGTTTCATGATTCCCTACCGCATGTACACAAATTCGTTGAGGTTCAACAGGACGTGGGCGAAATCCGAAAGCGTGCGATTCCGCAGGAACTCCACGCCGATGCGCAACTCGTCTCCGTTAGGCGCGCGCCCCACGGCCAGTTGATACGCCAGCTTCACCCGCGAGCCCGCATCCGGCCCCGCCTCGGTGGCCACACGGTCGGCGAAGCGCGCCGACTGTTTTATCACCCAGTCGTTGTTCATCAATGTCAACGCCTGCGTTGGAACGGTCGACACGTTTCGCCGGCCGCACGTTATGTTCTGGTCCGGCATATC
This sequence comes from Acidobacteriota bacterium, assembly GCA_016871155.1. GTDB lineage: Bacteria > Acidobacteriota > Terriglobia > Bryobacterales > Bryobacteraceae. The sequence goes on from VFZO01000105.1 coordinate 18,093, forward strand.
GAACACTTCGAAAAACGGTAGCGGCAGTCCGCGCTTCCGGTAGACGTAGACGCTTCGCCGCCACACCTCTGGGCCGTCCGGTTGCTTGATCCAAATGCCCTTGTCCGTCGATGCCAGGACCTCCGGCGGCAACTCAGGGAACACGGCCGGTCCGAACTGCTTGGTATTCAGGGCGCCGGAAACAGACAGAATGTTGTCGCGCAGTACTTCCCCCTCCAGGCGCTGTTGTTTGAATCGCCACCAATTCAGATTCGCCGCATCCTTCGCCAAATTGCCGTCCGTCGCGAATTCGCTCGACATCTGGTAAGCGTTCGACGTCATCAGCAGCTTGTGCATCTTCTTCAGGCTCCAGCCCTTTTCGATGAACTCCACCGCCAGCCAATCCAGCAACTCCGGATGGGTGGCCGGATCACCCGTCTTGCCGAAGTTGTCAAGCGTCGTTACGATACCCCGCCCAAAATGGTGATGCCAAATCCGGTTCACCATCACCCGCGCCGTCGTCGGATGCGCGGGCGAAGTCAGCCAATTCGCCAGGGCGAGCCTGCGTCCCGAAGTGCGGTTGTGCGCCACCGGGGCGGTCGCCGGTACCGTGCCATCGTCCAGGATCGATACGAACCCCGGCTTCGTTTCCGAGCCCCGGTTGTGCATGTCTCCGCCGTGCAGGAAATGCGACGCAGGCGCCTGGTACGGTTTCTTGCCGTCAGCCAGGAAACTCCCCTCCGTCACCTCGCGCTTGATGCCTTTTCCCGGCGCAGGTTCGTCGCCCGCACCGTCGGGCGTGAACCGGTAGTCGCCATCGGTAATGCCCATCGCCATCGGAATCGCCTTCGGTTTCCGCTTCTCGATCTCGAGGATTCGGGCCTCAAGATCCCGCCGCTTTGCCCGCTCGGCTTCGGGCATGATCCTTTCAATCTCGACGGGCGTTACGGCGGTGGTCCGGATAATCTGATTCGCTAGCAACACCTGCCCAGGCGTGCGATCCTTCTCCGGCGTGAAAACGGCCTCCTGAATATTCTTCGGCCATTTGCGATACTTCTGCTCCAGCAGTTGTTGCCGGTAGGGCTGGTCCAGAAGTTTGACCTCGTCGCGCAGCGGCTTCACCGCCTCGGCTATCTCGCTGAGCGCGGCCGCGTAGGCCTTCGCCTCGGGCTCCGGCACAAGTGGATGGTCCACTTCCACGTAGCCCCACAACGACGACTGCAGCTTGTAGTAGTCGGCCTGGCCGATCGGGTCGAACTTGTGGTTGTGGCAGCGCGCGCACTGCACCGTCAGGCCGATCACGCCCCGCCCCAGCGTGGCGATCATGTCGTCCAGATACTCGTAGCGAAACTGCGGATTGTCCTTTTCGCGAAACCCGACTTTGGCGTAGTTGCGAAGGAAAGCCGTGGCGATCAGTTGCTCATAGCCCGCGTTCGGCAACTCGTCGCCGGCCAACTGTTCCGTTAGGAACACGTTGAAAGGCTTGTCGCTGTTCAAGGCCTGAATCACGTAGTCGCGATAGCGCCAGGCGTTCGGTCTGTCGAAGTCGTGCTCGTACCCGTTCGAATCCGCATACCGGGCGATATCCATCCAATGCCGCCCCCAGCGCTCGCCGTAATGGGGCGAGGCGAGCAGCCGGTCGATCAGCTTTTCCCACGCGTTCGCGGACTTGTCGTTCACATACTCATTCACCTGCGCCGGTGTTGGCGGCAGGCCAACCAGATCGAGGTACGCGCGCCGCACTAGCGTGTGGGCGTTCGCGCGCGGCGCCTGCTCCAATCCAGAGTCCCGCAGTTTTGCGGTCAGGAACGCATCCACCGGATGCGCTTGTCCGTTCGCGGGCGGCGCCGTCTTGACCGGCCGGTAGAATGGCCACTTCTCACGCGCGCCGGGCGGTACAGTCCACTGCTCCAACTTGCTCAAGTCCGGTTTCGCGGCTCTCGCTCCCAGCGTGCCTTCCCATGGCGCGCCTTGTTCGATCCAGGTCTTGAACGCGGCAATCTCGTCCGCCTTCAAGGCACCGTCCATCGGCATCCGCGGATTCTCTATGCCTGAAATGTGCCTATAAATAGGACTCTTCTCGGCGTCGCCCGGCAGAATCGCCGGGCCTTTGCCGGATCCCTTCAGCGCGGACGCCCGGTCTCGCAAATCCAGCTTGCCCATCTGCATGACGGGCCCGTGGCATTTCAGACACCGGTTCTCAAGCACCGGTTTGACTGCGTGTGTGAACGCGTCCTGGCCCGCGGCGGACACGGCCAGGAGGAGTGTTATGACGAGGGGACGCATTCTGGCGAAGGATTCCTTGTTGCGATCATTGTACCCGGGATTTCCATTTTGGGTCTGCCGGACCCCGACAGTCTACACCAACGCCTCACTCCCGTGCCGGATTTGATCAGAATCCCCTTTCCGAGGGCGGGCCAGTGCCTGCGGATGGCTTCTTTCGACCATCGCACAAAAACGAAAACCGACAACATGCCTGTTTCCAG